>JAYUUR010000493.1:0-8721 GCA_043754475.1 Saprospiraceae bacterium
AAATTGAGTTCCCATTTTTGATAATATTGCAATTCGCTACCCGTTCTGCCTTGTGGTTCAAGGAAAAAAGGTCCCATTTTGATTTGAAAACCCTCGCTGACTGAGGGGGCAGGCGGTGGGGTATCGAAAGCAGCCAAGCTACGCCCGACGGTATCGTAATAAGCGCGGATTCTATTTTCAGGCACAATAAAAGTTTTGTTCGCACCATAAAGAATCCATTGGCGGATAATTTCTTTTTCCGTTTTGGTCAAAACGTTGCCCGATTTAGGCATTAAATCTCCCTCGCCCGCGCCAAGTGCAGGGTAATATTTATCCAGATCATTGTTTATTTTATGAAAAATGAAGCTCCTATCCGCTCTTCCCGCATAGACGCGCTTGTAACCTTTCGCTACGGCAGCGGCATTGGTAGGCGTTACGTTGACGAGGTTTTTATAAACCTCAGCCGATTTGTCAGTGCCAAAACCTTCGAGGTCAAGCCCACCTTGTTTTTGAGCATTGCTGTGGCAACTCACGCATTTTGCTTGAAAAATACCATAAACCCTATTGAAAGCGAGGGTGTTTTGACCCCTCAGTATGGGGATGAAAATGAGGAGAGTAAGGGTAGTAAAAAGAGTTTTCATAAATGTGTAGTTTTAGTAAAGTAGTATCGCGGAACTCCAGTTCCGCTTTAACGGTGGTGCGGAACTGGAGTTCCGCTATATGAAAAGTAAAAATAAACCCCTTTTTTGAAAAAACATTCATTTTAATTGTCATATTTCCAAATTTATATCCCAAATCATGAGCGAACGGTCGTCGCTACCTGAAATAAGCCAATTATTATAAGGCGACCAACAAAGGGTATTCACGGAATTGAGATGCCCACCATAACGGATTGTATTAATCACTTTCAGTAATTTTATCTCTTCAATTTTAACGTTTTGGTTTTCATTAGAAGTCATTAATTGCCATATTTTAATGGTTTTATCACGGCTGGCTGTTGCAAAAATGGAGAGATTTTGAGGATGAAAAGCAATTTTATTAATGGTGTATAAATGGGCGGATATTTCGAATTCCTCCTCCTGCCACGCTTCGCTCGCAGTGACAATTTCATCATTTTTATCTAAATCCCATATTTTAAGCAACGCATCGCGCCCGCCACTTAGTAAGTATTGTCCATCGAGGGCATATTTTATAGAGAAGACAGAATTTTTATGGGCATTTTTAATAATGTTTTTAAGATTCAATTGTTCATCTAAAAAATAAATATGCCCATCGCTGGCACCAATAGCGAATTCACGCCGTTCATTTGAAAAATCCATACAACGCAAACTCTTGGTGGATAGCTGAAAGCTCTCTATCGAACGACTTTCTTCAACCGACCACCGAGTCATAATACCATCGCCGCCGATTGTAAATAATTGATTGTGAATGAGTTGAATATCAAAAACACCTTTACTATGGTGAGCAATGTTTTTATTTTTATCAGGATTATTCAAGTCAATAAAATGCAGACCACCGTTCATATTGCCTGCAATAATTTGATTTTTATCTGGTAAAAAGAGCAATGAAAATATATTGGAATCCACCTTAGCCAATAATTTTCCTACATCGGGCTTCTCTAAATCCCACTCTACTATCCATCCATCGCCCGCACCCGAGAGCATATACTGAGGGGTACGCCCTTGTGTGAGTGCGAAGACGGAACCTTGATGCCCCATGAGTTGAGCCATTTTTTTTATCATCATTTCATGGTAAAATTAACAAAAAAGGGTGTTTTAAAAGTTATTGGTTATTGATTATTGGTTATTGCACACAAGGCAATAATCAATAACCAATAACCAATAACTTTTAAAACACCCCCTCAGTATTTTTATATTTTTCAATGAAAACTATTGAAGATTGAACGCTTTTTTCACATTATCCACATAATCGAGTTTTTCCCAAGTAAAAAGCTCAACTTGCAATGTTTTTGTTTGACCGTCAGGTTGTGAAAACGTTTTTTCAACTGTTTCATTTTTACGACCCATGTGACCATAAGCCGCCGTTTCGCTATACATCGGTTGGCGCAATTTTAAGCGTGTTTCGATTGAATACGGGCGCATATCGAAGATACTTTCTACAATTTTTGCCATTTCGCCATCGCTCATGCCTACTTTCGATGTGCCATACGTATTCACATAAATACCCATCGGTTTTGCAACGCCGATAGCATAAGACACCTGAACAAGTACCTCTTCGCAAACACCAGCCGCTACAAGATTTTTAGCAATATGTCGCGTCGCATAAGCCGCCGAACGGTCAACTTTTGAAGGGTCTTTGCCTGAAAAAGCACCACCACCGTGCGCGCCTTTTCCACCATAAGTGTCCACAATTATTTTACGACCTGTCAAACCCGTGTCGCCATGTGGACCGCCGATGACAAACTTGCCTGTCGGATTGATATGGTAAGTGATTTGATCATTAAAAAGGGCTTGAATCTCCTGTTTCATTTTCTTTTTAACGCGTGGGATGAGGATATTAACGATGTCTTTTTGAATTTTCGCTAACATTTTGCCCTCTTCATCAAAATCATCATGCTGTGTAGAAACAACAATAGCATCAATGCGAATCGGCAAATTATTGTCATCATATTCAATGGTCACTTGCGATTTAGCATCCGGGCGAAGGTATTTAATTTCATTATTTTCACGACGAAGTGCTGCTAATTCAATCAAAAGTTGATGTGCCAAATCGAGTGCTAAGGGCATATAATTATCCGTTTCGCTGGTCGCATAACCGAACATCATGCCTTGGTCACCAGCACCTTGTTCCTCAGGATTGGTGCGCTCAACGCCTTGATTGATGTCAGGCGATTGTTCATGAATAGCCGACAGAATACCGCAAGAATCTGCTTCAAACATGTATTCCGACTTGGTATAGCCAATTTTTTTAATAACCTCTCTTGTAATTTTTTGTAAATCAAGAAAAGATTTTGACTTCACTTCACCTGCTAACACAACTTGACCTGTGGTCACGAGGGTTTCGCAAGCTACTTTTGAAGTGGGGTCAAAAGCTAAAAAATTATCAATGAGTGCATCGGAAATTTGGTCAGCGACTTTGTCTGGATGTCCTTCAGAAACGGATTCGGATGTGAATAAATAAGGCATAATTAACTGTTTTTTTAAAAATTTCGATTTGAGTTAAAAAAAAATCTGTTCTAAAATGCTAAAGATATTAATCCGTTTTTAAGGTCAGATTGTAAGGACGCTTTTGGAAAATCTTTAGTGTGATATTTTTTTGTTTTTGCGATGCAAAGATAGGAATACTTTAAAAAAAAAAGGTATTCAGCATTTTTTTTAAAAAAATTCCCATTTATACTGAGGGGGTACTTAGATATTAGAAAAATAGATATTAGATATTAGACCGTTAAGTAAATGCAAAACGCCTTAAAAACATCAGTTTTCAAGGCGTTTGGTATATATTAAAGGCTATATTATTTTAACGGCTTCACTATATAGCCTTCTTTTTTTAACAAATTAACCACCCCTTTTTCACCACCCAAATGCCCTGCACCGACGGCGAAGAAGGTTGATTTTTCAACCATAGCTTTCGCCATCAAAGGAATCCAGTTCGAATTGCGGCTATTGATGAGCATATTTTCATAGCCTGCCAATTCATTTTGATCATCAGATTGGAGCATTTTGCTCATGGCTTCTATATCTTGTTTCTTATACATTTCAACCATTTTTCCTAAATCATCAGAGCCTGAATTACCATTTTTAATGGTTTTTACAAGCATTTCCGCTTGTACTTTGTAGGGAATTGAGTCAAAAATGCCCATTTGAAACTCGACTGTTTCTAAACCACCGAACTCTTTTTTCTGTTTTTCGCCCATTTGCAAAAACTCCATTTCGTAGGAAGTGGATTTGCTGGTTTCAGATATTCCACCGCCGTCTGCTGTTATTTTTTCACCATCGGTGCCGAGCATGACGCTCAAAAACATGGGTTTAATGCGCTCCAACATTTTTAAAGGCATACCGATTGAATCAAATTTGCGCTGCACAAGCCCATAATCTTCGGCGTTTAAAAAATCTTTCAATGTTTTACCATTGGGCATCAAGGCTTTGGTAAAAATTGAAATCATTGCCATCGGATTATTCATTTCTTTCATATTGATTTCAAAAGTCACCTTTTGGCTGGCATCAAATACCTTTTTGGTAGCGTCCGTCAGGAAGAAATCATTTTTAGGAATGAGGTGAATCGTACCGTAGAGATATGACGGTTTTTTCAAATTTTTACCACTGATTTCCCATAAAAGAGAATTTTTATCTTCGATTTGAGCAGCAGTAGCCACTTTTGAAGCGGGCTCATTTTGCTGCGCCTTAGTTTTGCAAGCAGAAAGAAAAATAATGAGAAGCGATGCAAAAAGAATATTTAAATTTTTGAATTTCAACATTTTATACATTATTTTAAAAAATTAATTATTGGCATCAATATCCAAAACGATGCTCAAAAGTAAGGTCAAATCTTCATAAAATTCTTTTATTAACTCAAAACTAACATTTGACTGCCAAAGTACGGGTTCGAGAAGGTCTTTATCTTGCGAAACGGCTATGTAAATATCATTGGCGATGAACGAAATATAGACCTCCTTGCCTTCATTTTCACGATATTTTAATATGGCTCTTTGCATATCATTGGAAAGAAAGCCTTTGAGATTTGCATCTTGCGTTTTATAAACCACAAATTCATCGCTAAAACGCATATCTGGCGGGTCAAATTGTCGCCCACCTCTCACTGTAAATGCCTTAATGGTTTTGGATAAATATTGCTTCCGATGACGCGGCAACACTAATATTTCGCCATCATCTGCTTGAACTGCATGGCTAAAACGCGCGTGAAGAAAAACGCCCCTGAACACATCATCGAGTCGGTTGCGAACAGGCGAAAACTCTCTAACGGATAGTTCACTCATTTCAAATTCTAATTCCCCCATTTCGCCGCTGATATAGTCTTCTCCCAAAAAATCAGGTGCTGCGGTGTTAAACAAACGGCTGGCTTTAAAAGTTTCAAGCGTGATAGAACCCTCTTCGTTGTATTTGAGCGGGATATTAAAAGTGACGTCATTATCAATAAAATCGAGCAGAAGTGTAACTATTTTAGGCTTGAAGGTGTGGCGAAATTTTTCTAAAGCGTTGAAAATATAGGAGATATATAACACCAAAGGTATCATTAAAGCCAACGTAATCACTAAAATATTGATATAAATTTGGAGCAAAAAGATACAAAGTAGAAGTAGGAAAGAGATGCCCAAAAACAGCAATGACTGATGCCGATGCCGCTCCATACGCATAAGCTCAGGATGTATCGTATGGTTGTAAAACTGCCGTAATTCGTTGAGCGATTGCATATATATTCAGCAAATAACTTCAAATTGTGTCAAATGTCTTGAATTTTGCTTCAAATACTGAGGGGGTATAAAAGTCTCAGCAAAGCGAGACATGGTTGACAAATTCTTAGTTTTCTCACATTAAGATTGAAATATTGTTTATAAAACTGTTTTAAGTGTTCATGTTTTAAAAAATATTAGAAGAAAATAAAAAGCATAATCCAATAAAAAAGCAGCTATATATGCTGCTTTTTTATTGGGTCAGAAGGATTTACCTGTTCTTCTTTCATAATCATTAATAAACTCGGTCAACATACCGTTGACTATATCTTTTACAAATGACCTTTCCAATTTAGCAATAGATTTGAGTTTATCAATCTTTTGACTCTCTACCATTATAGTCAAGCGTTTGATAGCCGCATGGTCAAGTCCTGCCAACGATGTATCAATGGTGCTTCGAATGAGGGCATCCAAACCACTCAACGGTTGCTTATATGAGCGCATTTTAGGCTCATCAAAGGGGTCGTCAATGCCAGCAGAGCGGCGCATTTTCTCTACCCTTTCCTCTACGGCTTCGGAAAAAGCATCATTAAACAGGGAATCAAGGTCGGAAGTAAAATTTTTGGATGCCGCACGCCGAGTTACCACAGAAGACACCGCCTCCAAATCTCCCTTTTTTTCTTCTGATGCCGAGCCTACTGGCGATAAAGACTGAGGGCTGTTGTTCAGCATCTCTCTTTCTTCATCCTTTGTATCGAACAAGGAATCTAATCCGCTTGAAAATTTCTTTTTACTCACGCTTCTAAATTAAGATGAATTATCAAAATTTTTAGGATAAAACTTACAATATCAATGCTTTACGCATTAGTTTTAACCAACAGGTACATTTTCTACTCGCAATAAAAGCTCACGACATAGATTTAAATAATCTTCCGCACCAGGGCTTTTAGGGTTATAAGCGAATATGTCTTTGCGTTGCGCAGGTGCTTCTGCGAGAGCGACATTGTCTCGAATATTGGTTTTGAAAACTTTTTCACCGAAATATTTATGAATTGTCTCGACCACATCTCTATTCAGCACGCGCCGATTGTCGTACATCGTAGCCATGACGCCGCAAATTTCAAGGTTTTTATTCAAACGGAATTTGACCTTATCAATGACCTGTTTGATTTTAGCCAAACCTTGTAGCGCAAGAAATTCTGCTTGCAATGGAATAATAACATACTGGCTACTGGTGAGAGCATTCAGCGTCAGAAGTCCAAGCGAAGGTGGACAATCAATGAGTATAAAATCGTATTTATCTTGAAGCGGCACGAATAATTCCCTTAGAATATACTCCCGACCTGCTTCATTGATCAATTCCATTTCTGCGCCTGAAAGGTCGAGCGAAGAAATAATAACATCCATATTAGGTTTAGCAGTAAACGGTTCGAGTTCTGCTTCGCCGCGCAGGGCTTCGTAAATAGTGACTTTTTGGCGCGGAATGCCGAGCGAAAGCGTCAAATTCGCCTGTGGGTCAAGATCAATAAGCAATACTTTTTTACCCAATTCAACCAATCCTGCACCTATATTAATAGTACTTGTGGTTTTGCCAACGCCGCCTTTATGATTGAGTAACGAAATAATCATTCCCATAGATGTAAAAATATTGTTTGAAAAATAAAATAAGTTCTTTAAATATTTTTTGTAACAAAAACAAAACGTGTCGTAAAAATATACTTTTTTCAATGTCTTTCATAATAAAACCATTATTTCTCTTTGAATTTCATGAGTTTTATCGTTGTTGTACCATTTTTGCACGTCTGTTTTTACTTCATCATAATAAACTTTGCGTTCTTCTTTAGTCATTGCCAACATTTTGATTTTTTCTTGCATCACGCGCTCTTGCAAGGCTTGCGGGCGAGGTCCCCAAGTATTAAGCACATTGCCTTCGTCATCTAAAATAATAAGTTTTGGAATTGAACGGCTCTCGTCAGTCAGAAAAGCTGCCATTATATCTGGGTGTTCATCTCTAAAAATCAACCGATGGGTAATAAGAGGATTCAGTTGCGCCATTTTTTCTATGACTGGAATTATCTGAGATGCATCGCCGCACCACCCCTCAGTAATGACTAACCAAATACGTTTTTCATTTATTTTTTTTACACTTTCAATTGTTTCATCCAACAAGTGCGTCGTTTTATCCAGTCGATGCATTCGTTGAAGGTTCATTTCAGTATAATGAATCAAGTTAGGCGAGTTATTAATCGTTGAAGTAGAAGTTTTGCCTTCGCTGAGTAACTCTTTTATTTTTTGAACATATTCATCATAAGTCATGGCTACCGCCAATATATTTTTATCAATCTTATTCATTTTAATTTTTGCTTTTTAAAACAGTGATGCTCATAATTATTTTGAAAAAAAAGTTACCCCCTCAGTATTACACGTCAAAAATAGAGAACAGAAGGTGAAAATTTAGCCCATATTAGAATTATTCAGTTGAAAAGTCTAATTTTACGCTGCATTTTAATCAAATCTTTAATTTTTATAATAATTTATCAAAAAAAATGAGAAAATCGTTTCTTTTAGTCATCACTCTTCTCGCTCTCGCAGTGGTAGGCAACGCACAAAAAGTGGGTCATATGAATTTGGGCAACCTCCTTGCCGGGATGCCTGAAGCAGGCAGAGCTGATAGCACTTTGGTGCTTTATCAAAAACAAGAATCTATGAAAGGCGATACGCTCGCGAAGCTTTTTCAAGCAGAATATAAAGTATTTGTAGAGGCTTACAACGCAGGTACTTTGTCCAGTATTCAAACTCAGAAGCGGCAGGAAGATTTACAAAAAAAACAAGAAATGCTCAAAGCATATGCTCAAGAAGTGGAACAAAAAGTAGAGATTTTGAGAAAACAACTCCTTCAGCCCATTCTCTTAAAAATAGATGATGCCATCAAATTGATAGGTAAAGAAAACGGCTTCAGTTTTATTTTCGATACAAGCAATGGCGCCATGCTATTTGCCCAAGAGAGTGAAGATGTGACGGCTTTGGTTAAAAAGAAATTAGATATAAAGTAAATCAAAAAAGGCTGTCTCAACAGTTATTGATTCTTAAAAATCATCAATAATTGTCATGACAGCCTTTTTTATGCAAAAAATATCGCTGCTTTTATAGCATTAACCCACCCAAATATAGCCACCATCGTTGGTGCCACCGCCAGATTGAGTCTTATAATTTTTGCTCCCTTTAATTTTCATCATAATCTGTTTCATTTCGTGATCGGCTTTGGTTTGTACTCAGAATTGAGACGTGTGAACAATTAGATTTCAAAGTAAACGATTAATTTTTGACAATGATATTCAAATCCATGAGATTAGCTTTTCATTAACATCATTAAC
>JAYUUR010000494.1:0-2921 GCA_043754475.1 Saprospiraceae bacterium
GGATACCCTCTCTTTTAAAAATGATTCTGCACGCTGGGCTTTTTATAAACAGTTGCCGACGGTAAAAACATTCGCTCAAGCACTGCCTCAAGCAGGAGATTTTCAAAAACACATTGTAGAAGTGATATTAGAGCCAATGCCTTTGGGGCATTATGTTTTGTTAATTACATCTGACAGTCATTTTAATAAAAATATGGCTGACTCTACGCTTTATACTGAGGGGGTACATTTTAAATATTTGAAAACACAAGTGAGCCAATTGGCTGCCTTTTATTTTATTGAAAAACGCGGTTTTGCTGTAGTAGATAGGTCAAGTGGTGACCCATTAAAAGGTATTTCTGTCATTAAAAATGGCTTCAAAGGAACGACTGATAAACATGGTTTTACCAATAATTTATCAACAGATGATTTATTTTTTGTTTCTAAAAATGATACTTTGGTTTGGATAAATGGTGATTCTGATGATTATACCAATAACAAAAAAGAAGATGTTGCTGAAATTGAAACTACTGTAAAAATGACTTTTTTTACAGATAGAAATATTTATAGACCTTCACAAACCATTCATTTTCAAGGTATTATGGTTAAAATGAAAATGAAAGATAGAATTCAAGAACATGCTGAAATTTGGAAAAAACAACGCGTGAAAGTAGGGCTATTTAAAGGGCATTCCGTTTATGATTTAGAAGATTTTGATGAAGCTTTGCAATCGATTATTCTCACGACCAATGAATTTGGCTCTTTCGCATCTACTTTTACGGCACCTTCGAGTGGCGAATTGGGCGATTTTCAAATCATCGCTTTGCCTTATTCTGACAATGAAAAAGAATTGGAAAAATGGGAAGATGAGTTGGACATTGATAATTATAACCTTTCAACTGAAATAAAAGTAGAAGAATACAAACGCCCACGTTTTGAACTCGTGTGGAAACCAGTAACACGCTCATATAAGCCCGATGAATGGGTGACAGTGAGCGGATATGCGAAAGCTTATGCAGGGAGTGTAGTTGATGGCGCGAAGGTGAAATATTCAGTCAGTAGGCGCACTGAACGTACTTATTCATACTACCCAAACAGTAATAATGGTTACAATGGCATCACGGATTCTATCATTGAAACTACTGCTGATGGCTCTTTTAATATTCGTTTTCAAGCTAAAACTGCTTGGAATTCTGACGAAAAAGATAATAAAACTTATATTTTCACTATAAAAGCTGCGGTGACGGATTTGAATGGCGAAACGCATGAATCTTCTACAACAGTAAAAGTTGGGGCATCGTCTTTAGAGATATACCTCATCTCACCCAATCGGATAGACCCTCGAAAGAATAAAATCATACCCCTCAGTATAAGGTCATTAGATGGCAAACCTGCTAATGCCAAAGGAACTATTCGCCTTGAATTGCTTGAAAATTCGCCATTTTATATCAATCGTTATTGGAGTCGGGCGTCGGATACTTTTATATACGATGAAGCATTTTTTAATAAAAAATTTCCTCAATTGGCTTATTTTAATAAAAATGATAAAAAAAGAGAACCCCAAGTCTTGAAAACTATTTTTGAAGAAAGTGCGGTTTTTGATTCTACTATTTCTAAAACGGGTCTAATTCTCAAAAATAGCGAGACATGGGCAGCAGGTAAATACCGACTTTGGGTGAAAGTATATGATGAAGTTTTAAAGGATACGATAAGCCAATCTATTGTATTTGATATTTTTAATTTTGATAAAAATAAAGCACCTGATGCGGATAAAATAACCGTTTTCATGGATAAAAATGCCTATTCCATTGGTGAGACGGTGGATATTCGGATTCATACACCTTTTGAAAAAGGACATTTTTTGCTTGAAATTGTTCATGATGACAATATTATCAAGAGCGAATGGCTCGATATGGCGAGGTTAAAAACGTATCGCTACACCATTCGCAAGAGTGATAGAGGCAACCTCAGCTATCGGATAACGGCTGTAAAATCCAACCGTATTTATTGCGAAACAGGTAGAATTTCGATTAGCAATGAAGATAAAAACCTGCGCCTCGAATGGGCTTCTTTTCGTGACCACCTCGCACCAGGTCAGGAAGAAACTTGGGAAATAAAAATCACGGATGCCTTAGGAAAAAGTTTACCCGCCGAATTAGTCGCCACACTTTATGATGCCGCTTTGGATAATTTGCAAGATAATGAACCACATTCTTGGAATCCATTTAATATTTTTAACCTTAGAAATAATGTGGTTGAGCCTGTTTTAAATGGCAATTTTGATGATATTGCTGCTTTTGAACCCCGTATTTTTAATTATCAGCAAAACCAAATGAGGGAGTCCGAATCTACAAAAACACATGAGCCTATTCTCCGCGAACCACGCAATTGGCTATGGTATTCAGCTTACTACTATTATTTTGATGATGGTGATGTGTCGCTGTTACGTTATCTGAGCCACCACAAAGATGGTTCTGAAAATCCTCAGGACATATTGGGTGGTATTTTTTATGAAAATGGTCAGCGTTATGTAGCTGTAATTACTAAAGTTCAAGCCGATTCTAATGGTGTCTTAAAACCATTTGTGGTTATTGGCTATGGCATAATGACGAAAAAGAATATGACAGGCGCTGTTTCTGTTATAAAGTCAAGGGATTTGAGCAATATTTCGCAAGCAGATTTGATTAATACGCTTCAAGGGCGTGTGGCAGGTGTACAAATTCAAGGTGCATCGGGCAATGCCGATACAATCCACATAAGAGGCAGTCGTTCAAATTTTACAGAACTTTATGAAGATACTGACTCGGATAAGTACTTAACTTCTTTGCAGGAAGTTGTAGTAGTAGGTTATAGCTCAGTTAAAAAAGCAGCCTTACCTGCAAAACCAATAGATTTATCTGCGGTAAAAGTGCGGAAGAAGCTGAACGAAACTGTATTTTTTA
>JAYUUR010000495.1:0-8672 GCA_043754475.1 Saprospiraceae bacterium
TCACACCGAAAGAAGAAGTATCATTTGAACAAACCGTTAAATTGCCAAGTATGGGCAAACTATCAGGTAAAACGGATTTTATTTTGACTAAACGGCTCAATTGCCTTGTCAAATTACACGTGTTTTTTATTTGTAATAAAACAAGGGCTTCGCTACCCGAATTAAAACGCACAATTACTGAGGGGGTGCCTTGTCCGCTCACAATCGTAGCATTAGATGGTGCTGTCCAGATATATTCAATAATGCCTGCATCGGGCGCAACACTGAGCGTATCCACTGCATTAGGGCATACAGTCGCAGGAGATTTGATAGCAGTAGAATCAGGTGGTGCATTTTTAACCGTTACCGTGAAGCAACTTTGAGCAGCTAAACCGCAATAATTGGAAGGTGTAACGCACACCTGTCCGCCTAAAGAATTGCCCCAATCCACATCAATAGAAGGTGTATTCTGACCTTTTTTGATCGTCGCACCCGACGGAACTGTCCATTGATAATTGACATTTCCTATCGTTGGCGTAATATTATAGGTAGCAATCGCCGCAGGGCAAACCGTTGCGCTGCCGCTTATTGTAACAGTATTTGGAATTTTTCCAATTTCAATAGTCAAACAAGTGGTATCGCTGACGCTGCAACCATTTTCAGCATTCACGCATACTTTACCCGTCGAAGATTGCCCCCAAGCCACTGATACTGAGGGGGTGCCTACCCCCGAAGTGATAGTGCCATTGGTGATAAACCAATTGTATTTTGAAACGCCCGGCGCAATATTGACGATATTATAATTGACTGTTTTGTTTTCACATGAAATAACATCGCCTTGCAATTCAGGTCTGCTGGGTCCATTGCCTGTTTTTAAAACAGTGACTTGAGATGACTTTTCACAAGTTGTGCCACTTAATATAGCTTTTACTGTAAATGTATAAGTGCCTGATTGATTAACAATTAGAGATAAAGCATTGCTGATAACGGCGTTAGAAGCATTTTTCCATTCGTAACTTGCCGATGCATTATTAGGTGAAACGGTAGCCGTACCCATGATTGTAACGGACTGCGTTTCGCAAGATAAATCGCCTGATTTGGAAGATGAAATTTGAATGTCAATCACTTTCAAATTGACATTAACGACTGAATCACAACCTAAATAATTGGCATTGGCTAAGGTGACTCTATAATTGCCTGTTGTAGTGAAAGATTGACTGCCTAATATATAAGTTGAACCACTGCAAATAACAGGATTGACATTGCCTTCAGTTTGAGGCGGTGCAGCAGTTATGTTGACTTGAGTTGATTTTTGGCAAGTCGTACCATTTAATATAGCTTTTACTGTAAATGTATAAATGCCTGATTGACTAACAGTTGCAGTGAGAGTAGTGCTGATAACAGTATTCGTCGCGTTTTTCCATTCATAACTGACTGATGCTGAATTGGGCGAAACCGTTGCCGTGCCATTCAATAAAGTATTCGGCGTTTTACATGAAATATCATTCGATTTTGAAGCGGAGATTTGAATATCCAAAACCTTTAAATTCAAATTGACAATAGAATCGCAGCCTTTATAAGAGGCATTGGGGAATGTGACCCGATAATTGCCAGTCGTATTAAATGTCTGACTACCCAAATTATAAGAAGAGCCACTACAAATAGTGGCATCCAAATTACTTTCCACAGGCGGCGATATAGCAACAGCTTTACATGCCCAATCACTTTCAAAACAATTTCCAACAATTTTAACGCAAATGCTATCAGAAACAGCTCCCCAATTGACTGATACTGAGGGGGTGTTTTGACCGCTTGAAATGACACCGCCGTTGGTCGTTTTCCATTCGTAAGCTATCGCTTCGGTTGTATTTGATACAGTGTATGCATTATTAGTAGCATTTTTACAAACAGAAGACGCACCATTGATATTCGATGCTGTTACAACTGGCTTGCCTCCCACAGAACCTGATTCTACAGTGATAATATAATCGCACACATCCCCTTTTTGTCCATCCACCATAAAATAGTAGCGATTGCCTACAACTAACTCTTTCAAAGCCGCTGTATCACTTGACCCTGGAGGAATAGGTATAGACGAACGACAATATTTTGTTTTAAATGATTGACAATCAGTTGTTTCATATACCCTGATTTGAATCCCTACGCCATTTCCAGCATTTCCACCATCGCAATTACTGGCTTTGACTCTGAATGTAATCTCATCCGTAGCCGCTTCAAATTGAATAAAATGGTAATTTTCTATAGAACCACAAGAAGTAGGTTGAGTAAAAGTAGCATTATCGCGCGGTAAAGTATTACAGTATGGAAAGTCTCCTACACATAATAAAGGTGCAGTAGCACATGTCAGACCCGCTGGGCGTCCTGCACAATTGCCATTATTGATGACACTGACAGACCCTGAGTATGTCTTGACAGCCATCGCCAAACCAAAATTATTATAAGCAGAAGTATTCGTCACGAAGACAGGAATTGGTAATCCACTATAGCTTTTGATTTTCAGATTAATCTTAAATAAAACGGTGCTATCGGAAGCCGATTGAGGAGAAGGCGGAATCCAAAAAAAGAGTAACTTCCCAGATGGAGTTGACAAAATATTAAAATTGGTATTGGAAATACTCGGCAGCCCAAAATCACTGACGCTTTGAAACTCCAAATAAGCGGCATTCCAATTAACATTGAAGTTCATTTGATCAATATTATTGAAATTCCCTACCTTCACAGATATAGAAACGACATCTCCAACATTAGCCGTAGCAGATGAGAGATGTAAAAAAACGCTATCTATAAGGTTAGCGTGGGTTGTTTTGGGAGGAATTATGTTCGCAGCGTTGGCATTTAGGCAAAAGAAAAATAAAAAGCCGAAAAGCCAAAAGTGTTGTTTTTTACGATTCATGGGATGGAAAGCTTGAAAATCGGGATGTTATTGGTTCAAAAACAAAAATAGATGTTTAAAAGGTGAAAACAAATTTAATCCTCGACTTTGATTGCAAAATAGACTAAATAAGGTACAAATTTAGTCAGTTCTTCTTAATTTAAGGAGAAACCTCTTCGATTTAATTTTTTTAGAAAAAATGAATTTTTTTTCAACAACTATTTTAGTGTTTCAAAATAATTTGTACCTTTGCACCCGCAATGACAAAGGCATTGCAAATTTGAAATACAAACGGAGGTGTGGTAGAGCGGTTGATTACAGCAGTCTTGAAAACTGCCGTACCTGAGAGGGTACCCGGGGTTCGAATCCCTGCGCCTCCGCAAAGTTTTAAACTGGAGATTGTAGCTCAGCCGGTTAGAGCGTCGGATTGTGATTCCGAAGGTCGTGGGTTCGAGACCCATCCTTCTCCCAAGAAATTACAAAATTTTAAGCAGCCTAATTTATTGAATGTCAATAAGTTAGGCTGTTTTTTTTTAATCAATAAATTAAAAAATATATAAAGTATTGAAAACCAAGACAATAAAAAGCAATAAAGTCAATGTCATCACATTGGGCTGTTCTAAAAATACAGTAGATTCTGAGAATTTGATAACGCAACTCAAAGGGAATGACTTCGACGTGGCGCACGATAGCGAGCGCAAAGCCAATATTATTATAGTCAACACTTGCGGTTTTATTGATTTGGCGAAGGAGGAAAGCGTGAATACGATTTTGGATTATGCCGATTTGAAAAACCAAGGCGGCATTGATAAACTCTACGTGACGGGCTGTTTGTCGCAACGGTATAAAGACAATCTTGAAGCGGAAATTCCTGAGGTAGATGCCTTCTTTGGTACGATGGAAATGCCACAGCTTTTAGCGAAGTTGAATGCCAATTATAAAGAAGAATTAGTCGGTGAAAGGCTTATAACAACACCCTCTCACTACGCATATTTGAAAATATCAGAAGGTTGTAATCGCACGTGCTCGTTTTGCGCTATTCCGTTGATGCGCGGGAAACACATTTCACGCCCGATAGAAGAGCTGGTTCGTGAAGCCAAAAACCTTGCACGGATGGGCGTGAAAGAACTTATGTTGATAGCGCAAGAGTTGACGTATTATGGCTTGGATTTATATAAAAAACGAGAGTTGCCTCAACTTTTAGAGGCACTTAATGAAGTAGATGGCATAGAGTGGATTAGGCTTCATTATGCGTATCCGAGTAAATTTCCGACTGAGATTTTTGATGCAATGGCGAGGCTGCCAAAAGTTTGTAACTACTTAGATATGCCGCTTCAACACGCCAATAATGCTGTTTTACAACGGATGCGCCGCCAAATCACGAAAGAGGAAACGATGGAACTTATCAAAATGGCACGTGAAAAAGTGCCGAATATTGCCATCCGCACCACTATGCTCGTCGGTTCGCCCGGCGAAACTGAAGCTGAATTTGAAGATTTATGTCGGTTTGTAGAAGAAATGGAATTTGAGCGTGTGGGTGTTTTTCAATATTCACATGAAGAAGATACCTCAGCTTTTGAAATGGCTGACGATGTGCCGCCTTATTTGAAAGAAGAGCGCGCTAACCGATTGATGGAGATTCAGCAGGATATTTCGCTCCATAAAAATCAAGCAAAAGTAGGTCAAACTTTGAAAGTCCTTTTTGATAGAAAGGAAGGGGCATATTTTATAGGCAGGTCTGAGCATGATTCGCCTGAAGTGGACAATGAAGTGATGGTGAAAGCGAAGAACAATTATGTCAGAATTGGAGACTTTGCACAGGTCAAAATTACGGAAGCGACTGACTATGATTTGTATGGCGAATTAGTTGTTTAAAATGTCTATCTAATTTTTTTATTCATAAATGGAAGGTTTATATGAGTTTTAAAAAAATTATTTCATCCTATAAAATGGGTAATGTTGACATTTTTTTATTTAAGAAGTATATCATAAGTAGTCTATACTGAGGGGTATGTTTTTTCAAATATTTCTTTTATAAAAGTTTAAATCGTTGATAATCAAAGCCTTTTACTTTAAAACTAAATACACAGTTATTTTAATTATATTTAAAAATACAAATTCCATAAAATTACATATAAATCATTGATAATCAATTAATTGTCGCTGATTAAAAAAAGACCTAAATTTGCTACTATATATAACGTTCTAAAATTTAGTATTGAGAAAACACAATCAAATCCTATGGAATTAAGGTACTTTTTCTCCGTTTTATCAAAACGCAAATGGTTACTACTTTCCGCAATGTTGTTTGCGGGTGCTACAACTTGGTTTGTGGTGAATATGCTTCCTAAAAAGTATAAATCAACCGCGACAATCCGAACAAGTATTACAGATTTTAAGAGTGTTCGGGTGGGTGAACTCAATCCTTTCGTACAAGAGTTTGAGATTGAAAACAAATTCGCCAACCTCATCGAGTACATGAAATCGCGTCCGGCAGTTAATGCTCTGACACAGCAATTGATGGTTCATGATTTGACGCTTGATTCTGTTGAAAAGCCATTTCGGAAACTCAATCTTGAAAAAACGCCCGTGTCGAAAGAGCAAATTGATAATTATTTGGCAATGCTCACAAAGAATACTGAAACTATCGGTCTTTCAGATATTGATTTACAAAATTTGTCTAATGCACGTTCGCTCGAAAAAATATATGGCTACGACTATGAAACCATTACTAAAAAAATCGATATTAAACGAGAAGGTAAATCTGATTTTGTACAAATTGCCTATATTTCAGAGGATCCTAAATTGACTTATTTTGTTGTCAAAAATTATGCAGATGCTATTCTAAGGTATTATTATTCAAGGAAAGATACGACTGAAAAAAAATCAGTTGTATTTTATAACGACTTTTTGAAAGCCAAAAAGGATTCGTTGGAAAAACTCAACAATAGAATATTTGACTATTCAAAAGCGAATGGCGTAGTCGCTTTATTGGAGCAAAGTCAATCAATCGTTGCTCAAATAAAAGAGGCTGAAATGGAGCTAACGGAAGAAAGGAAAAAATTTGCTGGCTACAATAAAACGGCTTTGTTGTTTGAAAAAAGCCAAGAGTATTATGCAGATCATATTCGAGATGATTATAAGAAAAACATTTTTAACAATGAAGAAGTTAAGAATTTGACAAATGAAATTAACTCGTTGTATGGAAAATATGGTGAAAAGGTTGAAAAAGATGAAGCTCTTAAAAAGAAAATAGAAGAGTTGAAGGGCAGACGCATCAATGTGAGCAACAGAATTGCCCTCGGAAAACGCGATGATCAAGACCCTGTTATTCAAAAAAATCAAGAATTATATTTAAGGTATATTGATGCTAAAGGCAATAAAGAAGCAGCCGAGCAAAAAATAACCGTTTTGGAATCAAGCATCCAAAAATTGAAAGGAGAAAAAGCAAAATTGGTGAATAATAATGCGACGCTTAAAAAGTTGACAACTCAAGCTGAAGTAGCAGAGGATGAATACAAATCTGCCGTTGAAAAACAGAGCCAAGCAAATGCCATCAAGCAATCTTCTAATGAGGAAGATGCCATGCATATTATTGAACAGCCTTTGCCGCCGACTAAACCTGAAAACACAAAAGCACCGCTTTTATCTGCTTTCGCAGGTGTGGGCACAGGCACTTTGGCTACAATTTTTCTTTTTCTTTTGACTTACTTGGATCGCTCATTGAGCACCCCTTTTCAATTTTCAAAATTGATTGGTTTGCCTTTGTTAGGTGTTCTAAACAATTTAAATTCCCGTAAAATCATTACTTTAGATTATCTTTTTGAAGATAAACAACTTGTTAAAGCCAATGATTATTTCAAAGAATCACTCAGAAAAATTCGACATGATATAGAAATATCGGGCTATAAATCCTTTTTATTTGTGTCTTTGAAAGAGCAAGATGGCAAATCTTTCCTTGCAGGAGCATTGGCATATACATTCAGTTTGAAGAATAAAAAGGTGTTAATTATTGATACAAATTTTAAAAATAATACTCTAACTGGTCTGTCGATGTCTGCCGCTACCCCCTCAGTAACAGGCGAAAAAGACAATGCTGAATTGATGCCGCAAGCGACTCGATTATCCATTGACGTCAATCTTCCTTCGGTAACGGTGATAGGGAACAATGGTGGGCATAACTCTCCTTCTGAGCTTTTGTCTGGTATAGATTTTAAGAAAAAAATCAAAGATTTGAGTAAAGAATATGACTATATTTTCCTTGAAGCGGCTTGTTTAAATAAATATTCGGATGCGCTTGAATTGGTTGATTTTGTGGAAAAAGTGATTCCCATTTTTGATGCCACTACATCCATTTCTCAATCAGATGAAAATGGAATAGCTTTCTTAAAATCTTTAGGTGATAAAGTTTTGGGTGGTATTTTGAATAAAGCTGAGCTTAAAATTTTGATATAAAATTACGCACATACTGTGAAAAACAACTATTGGCTTACTTCCGGCTTCTATTCATTGCTGAATCAAGTGACAATGCTGTTCTTTAATTTAGGAACGGTTTTCATATTATGGCGTGTTTTAGATAAACCGACTTGTTCCATTTGGGTTATTTTTTTGCTCATCACATCGTTTATTGAAGTAGGCAGAACAGGGCTTTTGCAAAACGGTTTAATGACCTACATTGGTCAAACCCCTCAGTCAGAACACGCTAAAATCAATACGGCTTCGCTTTTTTTAAGCCTCATATTATCAGTTTTATTTTCTATATTTTTATTAACAAGTGGCTCTTGGATAGGGCATTTTTTCAATAAAAATCCTGAAACAATCGCTCAAATCGCCTCACTTTTAAGCATTTATGCAGGCACAACTTTAGTGCTATCAGGCTTGTATCAATTCAACTTTATTCAACAAGCCAACTTAGATTTCAAAGGTTTGTTTTGGTCGAGTTTTATTAAAAATGGATTATTGTTTTTTTACGTATTATATTTAAAACTAACAAATAATGCCTTTAATATCAATCATTTAGCCATCTGTCAATTGTTAGCAGCAATTCCGGCAACTTTTATAGCTTACTTGTTTGCGCGCAAATATTTTGTATTGGATAAAAAATTAGATTGGCATTGGGTTAAAAAATTGTTCCATTATGGCAAATATACTTTCGGAACAAATATGGCAACCATGACTTATAAAAATGTAGATAGGCTTATTTTGAGCATGTTCTTATTGGATAAAGTTTCGACGTATGATTTAGCCATAAAAATTAATACTTTGACAGAAGTGCCAACCATGACATTGGCAGCCATTCTGTTTCCAAAATCTGCTCAAAGTGCTTCTGAATCCCTCAATACTGAGGGGGTAAGTACTGCCAAATATTTATATGAAAAATCGGTAGGTGTCCTTTTAGCCATATTATTACCGGCTGTTTTATTTGTCTTAATTTTTGCTGATATAATTATTCTAATCATCGGCAGTGAAAAATATATGGAATCTGCTCCTATTTTGAGAGTGACTATATTTTACGGGATTTTCATGGCATTCGCGATGCAGTTCGGGACAATTTTAGATTCGATGGGCAAGCCGAAATTGAATTTTTATATCACTTTATTGGGCGCCATTGTCAATCTATCTTTTAATTTTATATTTATCAAATGGTTAGGTTTATATGGTGCAGCTTATGGTTCGTTGACGGCTATGACTATTATGTTTATCATTATGCAAATCATTCTTAACAAGCTTTTGGGCATCAAAGCATGGCATACACTGACTTATATGATGGCATTTTACAAAGAGATATTTACAAAATTGT
>JAYUUR010000496.1:0-2908 GCA_043754475.1 Saprospiraceae bacterium
CGGCACGCCTAAAAACCAAAGACCAGCTCCTCTGCCCACGCCGCCAGCCACCAAACAACCGCAACGCCTCGATGGTCAAACCTCACCCCCTCAGTATTACAAGCCGAATACGAAGCAATGAGGCTTGAAACTCCATGAGCGCACACTGAAACAAGTTGAGAGTGGACTGAAACTCAACGAAAGGGGACTGAAATAAGCTGAGATGGGACTGAAACTCCATGAGATTGCACTGAAACAAGCTGAGATTCGGCTGAAACTCCATGAGATTGCACTGAAACAAGGTGAGATGAGACTGAAACTCAATGAGAGAGGACTGAAACATGCTAAGAGGAGGCTGAAACTTCATGAGAGCGGACTGAAACAAGATGAAATTTGACTGAAATATAAATAAATCGTATAAATTCTTACAAAATTTACTACCTTTCAGCCCAATTAAAATTAAAAATAATTTTCAAAAACTATATGAACTTAACACCCTATCACGCTAAATATTTCGCTTATGAACTCACTCAGCGCATTGCCTCAAAAGTGGCTACTGAGGGGTTCGATGATGCGGATAATTTAGATAAAATCACGGCTTCGCTTTCTGATGCACAAGTGGATTTGAATCCGCACCAAGTGGATGCGGCTTTGTTTGCTTTACGTTCGCCTTTGTCGCAAGGGGTAATTTTAGCAGATGAGGTCGGTTTGGGTAAAACGATTGAAGCGGGTATTGTTATTTCACAACGGTGGGCAGAGAGAAAAAGACAGATTTTGATTATTGCGCCCGCTAATTTGCGTAAACAGTGGAGTCAAGAGTTATTTGATAAGTTCTTTTTACCGTCACTTATTTTAGAGAAAAAATCTTTTGATGCGGCTGATAAAAATAAAAAAAAAGATAATCCTTTTTACCAGACCGATAATATAGTCATTTGCTCTTATCAATTTGCACGAGCTAAAGAAGGTCCAGTAAGTCGGGTGAATTGGGATTTAGTGGTGATTGATGAAGCGCATCGTTTGCGTAATGTTTATAGGAAAGATAATAAAATTGGCAATGCTTTAAAAGCGGCTCTTTTTGAGAAACCTAAAATTTTACTGACTGCCACACCGCTACAAAATTCATTGCTCGAATTATATGGTTTGGTAAGCCTTGTAGATGATTATATTTTCGGTGATTTGAGAAGTTTTAAGCAGCAATATTCTCGAATAACGAGCGATGCACAGTTTTTAGAACTTAAACAAAGAATTGCGCCCGTTTGCAAGCGGACACTTCGAGCGCAAGTTCGTGAATACATTCGATACACCAATCGTATTTGCTTAACTCGTGAATTTTCACCCAATGACGATGAGCATGAATTGTATATGAGTGTGTCAGAATATCTCAGAAAAGAGAATCTTTATGCTTTGCCTAAAAGTCAAAGACAATTGATGACTTTGATTCTTCGTAAACTTTTAGCTTCTTCTTCATTTGCTATTGCGGATACTTTTAAAGGATTGTGTGAAAAATTAGAAAAAATACTATTAAGACATGAGGAAGATGAACAAGAAATTGAAACATGGGAACAGGATTTTGAAACCACTGAGGAAATAAAAGAGGAATGGAATGATGACCCCGATTTTGACGGTGAAACAATCAAAGAAGAAAAATTTTACACGCCTCAAGAGTTAGAAGAGATTAAAGCTGAATTAGAGGAATTGAGCCTTTTTTACGAATTAGCAAAAGGTATTCAACGCAATTCAAAAGGGGATAATTTAATTGAAGCCTTAAAAGCGGGTTTTGAGAAATTACAGGAATTAGGCGCAGCTCAAAAGGCCGTTATTTTTACAGAATCAGTTCGAACTCAACAATATATTCGTGAAATTTTAGAAAAAAGCGGTCATGCTGGTAAAATTGTTCTCTTTAATGGCTCTAATAATGATGCTGATTCTACTCGTATTTATCACATTTGGTTAGAAAAACATAAGGGTACAGAACGGATATCGGGCAGTAGGGCGGCTGATATAAGGGCTGCTTTGACTGAACATTTTAGAGATGAAGCCACTATTTTGATTGCTACTGAAGCGGCTGCCGAAGGTATCAATTTGCAGTTTTGTTCATTGGTGGTGAATTACGATTTGCCTTGGAATCCGCAGCGCATTGAGCAACGCATCGGGCGGTGTCATCGCTACGGTCAACGATTTGATGTGGTGGTGATTAATTTTTTAAATGATAAAAATGCCGCTGATAAACGGGTTTATGAGCTTTTAAATGAAAAATTCAAGCTTTTTGATGGCGTTTTTGGGGCTTCTGATGATGTTTTAGGCACTATTGAAAGCGGGGTGGATTTTGAAAAACGCATTATCCAGATTTATCAAAACTATCGCTCCGAAGCTGAAATTAAGGCTGCTTTTGACCAATTGAAGCACGAACTTGAAGAATCTATCAATGAGCGCATGGATTACACGCATCAGCAATTGATGGAAAACTTCGATGAAGAAGTTTTAGAAAAAATAAAAATTGCCACTGAAACAAGGCTCGATGCTTTTGAGAAGAAATTTTGGAATTTTAGCCGCTTTGCCCTTGCGCCGTATGCTGATGACTTTGATGATGAGAATTGTTCTTTTCATTTAAAAACATCACCTACGCCTTCTGTTGCTGAGGGTAATTTTCGGTTTTTATCGCATCGTTTGCCGTTTGATAGATTGCCTAAAGATGCTCAAATGTACCGCATCGGGCATCCATTAGCGCGTCATTTTGTGGAATATTATAAAAAAGTAGAATTGCCTTGTGTGCAGGTTGTTTTTAACTATACCGATTCGCCCAATAAAATCACGATTCTTCAAAGGCTTGTGGGTACTGAGGGGTGGTTGCGTTTGGATAAACTCACTGTGAGTAGCTTGGAAGAAGAGGATTTTTTGCTATTTGCTGCTATGGATGATGAGGGTACAA
>JAYUUR010000497.1:0-8655 GCA_043754475.1 Saprospiraceae bacterium
AGAGCATTTTGAAAAATTGATTTGGCTTTACAATGGCGACTTTTTAGAAAATTATCCCAACGATACATGGGCTTTGGGCGAGCGCGATTCGTATTTTGAGTATTATTTTGAAGCCCTTCGCCTGCTCAGTGAGCATTATGAAAAAACGGGCAATATAGAACGTTGCATCGAATATTGCCGACAATTGTTGCGCCACGATCCGCATTTTGAACCCATTCATCGCCGCCTGATTCAGTCATTTCAGCGGTTAGGCGCAAAGGATAAAGCGATTCGTCAATATCAAGAATGTGCCCGCGCTTTAAAGCACATCAATGCTTCGCCTTCAAGAGAGACACAAGAACTTTTCAAGGAATTAGCATAAAATACTGAGGGGGTCAATACCGATATTTTACCCCCAATTCCAAGCCTGTGCTGAAATGATAATTGAATGTTCTGGCATCGGCAGTGCGATAAATCGGCTTGCGAAAAGTAGGTTGACAGAATAAGGCAATTTCCTTCCGAATCACATATTCTAAGCCCACAGCACCGCCTGCCGTGAAGTGAATACCGACTGTTTTACCCGTATTCATATTCAACGATGATTGAGCTTCAACATACGGGCGTAATTTGTTTAAGCTAAAATATAAGCGAAATACAAAGGGAATTTCTACAAATTGCTTAAAATCACGACTTGTTTGATTAGAAAAAAGTGGCTTCACTTCATAGCCATAACGCACATATCGCATACCACTTCTGAAAACAAAATAAGGCACTGCCGATGAATAAATAGACACATTCAGCCCCACGCGATAAGCAAAAAGCGGCGTAAAAGCAGCATCTGCTTCCTCTTGTGGTGGTGCAAAATAGTCAGGAGAAATAACAAAATCCATTGAACTACGGCAATCCTTGTGGCGTTGGCTGAAAAGGAGAATAGGCGAAAATGTTAGTAAAAAAACAAGGCAAATTTTCATAGGTATTGAAAGTTTATTGTCTAAAATATAGGTTTATCGAATGCTATAACGCATTTTATACCCCCTCAGTATTCCACTCCTTTTGCAGTTTTTCATTTTTCATTTTACATTTCAATTTAATACAAGACCCCCTCAGTAAAAAACTGAGAGGGTCATATTGATTCTATCTGCAATTTGTTTATAAGAAATTATGCCATCGCAACACCTGCATTCACTTCCGCCATCATACCATTCAAATGCTCTTCGCGCACCTCTTTTTCACGGTCAGCGATAGAAATAAAGCGGCGATAAAGGTCTTCCATATCGTATTTATTGACATCAATGTCTATTTTTTGAAGGCGATAGCGCAAAGCCGCCCGTCCACTCCGAGCCGTAAGCACGATGCTTGACTCTTGAACACCCACCTCTGCTGGGTCAATAATTTCGTAATTTTCACGATTTTTAATAACACCGTCTTGATGAATACCCGATGAATGAGCGAAGGCATTGGAGCCAACAATCGCTTTATTCGGCTGCACCATCATCCGCATTTTTTCAGAAACCAAACGACTCATCGGATAAAGTTGATGCGTTTGAATATCAGTATAAAGCCCCAAAGCACTGTGCTGACGCATCACCATCACCACTTCTTCAAGGCTCGTATTGCCCGCCCGCTCGCCAATGCCATTGATAGTACATTCTATTTGACGCGCACCATTCGTAGCAGCGGCAATAGAATTAGCAGTTGCCAAGCCCAAATCATTGTGGCAATGCGCTGAAATAGTCGCTTTATGAATGTTAGGCACATTATCTACAAGATATTTAATCAATTTACCGTACATATCAGGCAAGCAATAACCCGTCGTATCAGGAATATTGACCACCGTTGCACCGGCTTTGATGACGGCTTCTACCACCCGCGCCAAATATTCAGGGTCAGAACGCCCTGCATCTTCGCAGAAAAACTCAACGTCTTCTACGTGTTTTTTGGCATATTTTGTAGCGCGGACAGCCCGAAGGAGCATTTCGTCGCGCGTGGAATTGAATTTATTTTTGATGTGAAAATCACTCGTGCCTAAGCCCGTATGGATGCGCGGACGAACAGCATATTTTAAAGCACCGGCTGCTGCATCAATATCTTGCTCAACCGACCGGCTGAGGGCGCAAACAGTGGCATTTTTTATGATTTTTGAAATTTGAGTCACCGAATCAAAATCACCCGGGCTTGAAATAGGGAAACCTGCTTCAATTACATCAACGCCCAACTCTTCAAGAGCGCGGGCGATTTCCAATTTTTCAGGAAGATTTAATTTACATCCTGGTACTTGTTCTCCATCACGGAGGGTGGTGTCGAAAATAAAGACTTTATCAGCCATTTTTTTTTTATTTATTTTAAAAATAGTCAAAACGGACTTTGTACATTTGCTCAGTACAGATTTTTCAATATAGAAAGAATATCAAAGTTACTTCAAAGGTTGTGGTTAAAATGTTTAACTTTGATACAGCCTTACAGTGTTCAAACTGAAATTTTTATTTTATAACCTATTGATTATCAACGTTTTGCTTAAATCAACTATACGATGCCTACATCATTGCAACGACAACAACAGGGCGCTGTACAAGACCATTTATTTCAATTGATAAAAACCTTGACGAAGGCGGAAAAACGCAATTTTCGGCTTTATGTAACGCGCAATCAGGACAGCGAAGATTTAAAATTCATACGCCTTTTCGACGTGTTGGATAAGTCAAAAGATTATGATGAAAGCCAAATTTTCAAGAAAGTACCTGAGATTAAAAAGGAGCAATTGTCCAATTTGAAAGCCCATTTGTACAAACAGTTGTTGACCAGTTTAAGACTTTTACATAAAAATAAAAATACAGATATTGACATTCGAGAAAATATTGACTACGCTAAAGTGCTGTACACCAAAGGTTTATATATTCAAAGTTTGCGTATTTTAGATAAAGCGAAAGGATTGGCAACTGTCAACCATCAAAATCTTTTACTACTCGAAATCATCGAATTTGAAAAACTCATTGAAAGCCGACACATCACCCGCAGCCACGAGGGTAGGGCGGATGAGCTGGCTGTAGAGTCCCAACAGACGATGCAGCATATCTTGAACACGAGTATTTTATCCAATATTTCACTCCAATTGTATGGTTTGTATCTTCAAATGGGTCATGCGCGGAATGAAGTGGATTTGAAAAAAGCGGATGATTTTTTAACCCAAAAATTGACGACAACCTTTGTCCAAGGCGGTCAGAATGGGCTGATGGCTCGTAAAGTAGAAATGGGCTTTTTTGAAAAAATTTATTTTTATCAATGCCATGTGTGGCATAGTTATATCGCTCAAAATTGGAAAAATTACTACCGCTACGCCTACAAATGGGTCGATCTTTTTGAGCAAGAACCGATTATGAAAATCAATGACACATCGCTCTATCTCAAAGGCGTCCACAATCTGCTCAATGCCCTTTTTATGACGCTCGACCATGAACGGCTTTCTAAAATATTGAATAACACAGAGTTATATATTGTAAAACATGCTGATTCGTTGGATGAAAACACCCGCACCTTAGCATTTCACCATATTTATTCCGCTAAAATCAATAAACACTTTCTGGAAGGCTCTTTTACTGAGGGGGTCAAACTCGTATCTGAAATTGAGGAGCAACTTCGTGAATTTTCAAGAACATTGGACGAGCATCGTATCCTTATTTTTTATTATAAAATAGCCTGTCTCTATTTCGGCAGCGGCAATTTTGATAAAGCAATAGATTATCTGAATAAAATCATCAACCTCAAAACAGGCAGCCTTCGCACAGATATTCAATGTTTCGCCCGCATGTTGCAACTCATTTGTCACTATGAAAAAGGACATTATGCCTTGCTCGAATACCTCATCAAATCCGTTTATCGTTTTCTTTTAAAAAATGGTGACATGAGCGGTGTGATGCAAGAAGTCTTGAAATTTTTGAAAAAATCGTTGTTTATCAAGCAAAAAGACCTGAAAGAAGAATTCAGCGAATTGAAAAATAGGCTGGAAGAAATTGCTCAAAACCCCTTTGAAAGGCGGTCTTTTATTTATTTGGACATCATCGCTTGGCTCGAATCCAAAGTAGATGGTAAAACGGTAGAGCAAGTGAGTAAGAAAAAATTCCTTGAGCGCGAGTTGAAAAAAGTTAAATTGGCAGGCGTGTTGAAAAATGTAATAAAGTAACACCCCTCAGTATTTTATGGTTTATTGATTGTCAACCTTTCGAGGGTTCAAAACCCTCGAAAGGTTATTCTGGAACAAGCACCCCCTCAGTATAAACCTTCATTTCACTCTAAAAATCAATCTGCATTTCAATCACCTTGCGTTTATCGGTATCCACAATGGCTTTAAGTTTTGGATTCACTTTGCCTCCTTTCCAACGCACTATTGCGTAATTTTCTTCGCGTTGAAAAAGCTCAATTGGCTTGCCATTTATTTTATTGAGTTCATCCACTGTAGTGCCGATGCCGATGCCTTCCGACGTTTTCCAATCGCCTTTGCGGATAATAGCAGTCTCTAATTTTTTGAAATCATGTCCTTTTTTCCAAGTGATTTCCAATTCTTTATCCGAATTGGGGAACACAGAGGTCTTGACATCGCCTCTATCTACGCGCACGACTTTCGATTCGCCATACAATTTTTTAATGTCTTCCTCAGTCATATCCGCCGTGATTAAGCCCACTTGATGCTTGGGCTCGACGGTAATACTTTGAACAGATTTCTCAGATTTTGGAGTAATATCGCGAGGTGCTTGATTGAAGGTATCCAAATCAACAGGCATTTGACCGCCGCCTTCAGTCGGAATCATAATGACATTATCATCCCGTTGCTCGGTTGCCTTTTGCTGCTCTTTTGGTGCTTCTGTACAAGCGAATAATGTAAAAATACAAGCTATTGCGCTGAAAATCAATTTGTTATATTTCATTTGACAATATTTTTATAAAGAAATACTTTTTAAAACAACGTTTAAAAACGAGGTTAAGTTTTAATCCTTATAAAAAAAATACAAGTAAATCACCACCGCCAGAGTTATGACACCTGTCAATAAAAACGTAGCTGATGCACCAAATGCCATCCAAATAATGCCCGCCAACGTACTTGCTACGAGCATCAAAACGCTTTGAAAAGCCGTGTAAGTGCCGATAGCCGTTGCCGTATTTTGAGCATCGGTGAGGTTGCTAATCCATGCTTTGGCTATCCCCTCAGTAGCGGCGGCATAAACGCCATACAAAAAGAATAGAACAAAAAACAGCACGGCACTATCCGCATAAGCCATACCTGCATACACCACTGCAAAGATGATCAAGCCGCCAATATAGACCCGTTTCATGCCCCATTTATCTGCCCAAATGCCCATCGGGTAGGCAGCGAGTGCGTATATGAGATTATAAAAAATATAGATGCCAATAGCGATACTATCATCCATACCAGCCTCTTTTATTTTCAAGATTAAAAAAATATCGGAGCTGTTAAAAAGGGTGAAAACAAGGAGAGCACCGACCAATTGACGGTATTTTGTAGGGCTTTTCTGCCAATATTTAACAAAATCAAGCAATCCAGGCTTGTTTTTAGGCGTGACGACTTTCGTTTTTTCTTTAATAAAAAAGGTGAAACCCAAGGCAATAATACCCGGAATAAATGCCCATAAAAATAAAGACCTGTATTGTTGAGGATAAAAATACAAATACAACAAAGCCAATGAAGGACCTAAAACCGCCCCAAAAGTATCCATCCCTCTATGAAAACCGAATACTCGACCCTTGAATTCAGGAGTGGTTTCGTCAGAAAGCAGGGCATCGCGGGCACCCGTACGAATGCCTTTGCCCAACCTATCGAGTGTGCGAATAAAAAAGACCCACAGCGGAAATGCGAAAATAGCCATCAAAGGCTTGGCGAGTGTGCTGAGTCCATAGCCGATTTGTACGAAGGGCAATCGCCGACCGATATTATCGCTCCAATTGCCGAAATACCCTTTGCTCAATCCAGCGGTGGCTTCAGCAAGGCCTTCTAAAACACCAATAAAAACGATTGAAAAACCAATGCTTTTCAAGTAAAGCGGCATCACAGGATAGAGCATTTCGCTCGACACATCTGTAAAGAGGCTGACCAATGAAAGAATCCAAATATTGCGGGTGATGAATTTTTGAGTGGTTGTCATAGGGTCAAATATAAGGTGATATAATTTATTTTGTTTTTTAATTGCGGTTTGTCTAAAATAAAACGAAAAGGTTTTATTTTTAATAATAATGATGTATGTTTGTAACGAAAACGTTTAACCAAAAAAAGGACTACAATGCCAAATCAAGTGCAGATTGAAGGATTTCTTTCACAGCTAAAAATAAAAATTCCAATTTTTGGCGTAGTCTTTAGACCAAGAGACAAAAATTTAGAAACCCTCGCCCTATTAGATATTACACCAAAGGATAGATTAAATTATTTGAAAAACTTGACTATCAAAAACTATTATACAGGTCCTAACCATGATACTTTCGATACTACAAAGCCGGATTATTATGAATTTGGTATAACAATAAAAACGTATGAAGTTTATATTAAATTAAGCATTGGATTGCCTAATAAACCTGTTGATTGTATGTCTTTTCATATTGCGGAACGCCCCATTCATTATCCACTTAAATAAAAAAAGCGATGAAAAATAAAATAGAATGCCCGTATTGTAATGGCTATGCAAACCTTGAAAGAGAGCCAAAAATACTCACTTATCGCAATGAGCCATATAAAATAATGCAACATTTTTATCGTTGCGAAAAATGTAAAGAAGAATTTACAACAGATGAAGTAGATGAGTTTTCTCTCCGTCAAGCATGGTATCAATACCGAGCGAAGCACCATATTCCATTCCCTGAAGAAATAAAAAGTATCAGAGAGCAATATGGTTTATCTGCTTCTAAAATGTCAGAAATATTGGGGATGGGTACCAATCAATATGCTGCTTATGAGAGAGGTGATATGCCAATTATTTCTAATGCCAACCTTATTCGTATTGCCTCAAACCCCACATCTTTTCTTAATCTTATAGAGGATAGTGAATTTGATATACCTGAAATTAAATCCAAAATTAAACGCTTACCACAACTGCATATATCTTTGTTACCTATCAATATTACAGATGATGTAACAGAATATACCGGATTTAGACGACCTAACTGGAGGCGTGTATCCAATTTAGTGTTACACATTCTGTCTCAATCAAATCATCAATACAATAGCCCTTTAAAAATTAATAAAGTATTATTTTTTATCGATTTTCTCGCTTTCAAAGAATTGGGTAGGTCTGTTACAGGATTGACGTATAGGGCAATTCAATGGGGTCCCGTGCCTACCTTTTATAATAATATTTATTTACGGCTTGACAATGAAGAACTTGCGGCACAATCAGCAGTAGAATTGGGAGATAATTTTGTTATTTTATACACACCGTTGAAAAACAGCGATATGTCATTATTTGATGAAGCTGAAAAATCCCTTATTGATGAAACTGTTGCAAAATTTAAAAATATGTCCACACGTACAATAGTTGATTTAAGCCATCAAGAAAAAGCATGGAAAGAATTGGAATCAACAAAAGCACTCATCAACTACTCCGATTATTCTTTCAATCTTTCCACACTTTGAATAATGCATCATTTGTTACATCCGATCGATTAACACTCTTTCATCTGCTCCTAATCCGCTTATTAGATAAATGGGCTTACTCAATTTGGTATTGTTTTATGGTTTTTTATTTCAAAAAAATGGCTTTTATACTGAGGGGTTGCATTAAATATTTATTTGAAAGTTTAAAGAGTCCAGCGGACTCACACGTTTGTAGAACAATTAACCGAGACGTTCCACGAGTCCAGCGGACTCGCACCTGACGCGCTAAAAATATGTGCGAGTCCTCTGGACTCGTGAAAAATGTTTTTTGCTTTTTCTACAAACGTGTGAGTCCGCTGGACTCAATAATAACAATATCGTCTTGTTCTACTCTTTTTTTAAGAGTTTTTTATAAAAATCAATGTTGACAGAGTCAATTTTATACTCAATCTTATTAGGAGGAGACACTTGAGTTATTTTTTTCAAGGCAGTCATACACCCTTGATGAATAGACATTCCTAAAAATTGCATTTTATGAGTAACACGCGGGTCATAAGCCATTTGAAATAACTCATTTATAAAAACACTGTCTCGATTTTTACCTATCAAATAGATGGCTTCCATTTGTTGATTTTTATCATCACTTTTCAGCATTTTCTTTATCTCATCTCTATTGTAATTATTACAGGAGAAAAGAAAAAAAGCCAATAATAACACCATCCTTAGGAAACGTAAATTCGATTGCATCTTTAAATTTTCAAATTTCTTTTTATTAAAAGTTCGTTTCAACCTAAATTTAATGAACTTCCTTTTTTATTATTTCATTTCAAAATGGTTTTTTACTGAGGGGTTCTCTTAAAATTAAAACCATTTTATATGTTCTGCATATTCTTATGAATCGTCTGACTTAAAAATTTTCTTTATTACAACCATGATAATTTTTATCAGTAAAAGAAAAAGGCATAAAAGCCCAAATAAACAGATAAATAAAAATAGAAAGACACTACTATGCATATCCATATCTCAAGGTTTTAATTTAATTTTCTTGTTTTTCATTCCATAATACAGGTTTAAGTAGTAATGCG
>JAYUUR010000498.1:0-8653 GCA_043754475.1 Saprospiraceae bacterium
AACGGATAAAATTTCTGTCGTCAAAATGCGCGTTATTTATGGCGGCATTTTAAAAAATAAAAAAGGCGTTAATTTACCCGATACCAAAACGTCATTGCCCTGCTTGACGCCAAAGGATTTGGTTGATTTGGAATTCATCTTGACGCAGCCTGTTAATTGGATTGCCCTATCGTTTGTTCGCCGTCCTGAAGATATTTTCGATTTGCGCGAACGCATTAATGCAGTAAAACATCCTGCGTTAATTTGTGCTAAGATAGAAAAACCAGAAGCTGTTGACAACCTCGATGCTATTATTAAAGCCTCCAATGCGGTCATGGTGGCTCGCGGTGATTTGGGTGTTGAATTCCCGATTGAAAAATTGCCAATGGTTCAAAAGTTAATCGTTGAAAAATGTATTCAACGCGCTCGTCCCGTCATCGTAGCGACTCAAATGATGGAGAGCATGATTGAAAGTCCGGCTCCTACACGCGCTGAAGTACTCGACGTTGCGAACGCTGTAATGGATGGTGCTGATGCAGTGATGTTAAGTGCAGAAACGGCTGCTGGTAAATATCCGATAGAAACGGTGAAGGCAATGACTCGCATTATTATTGAAATGGAAAAAATGCCAGCTCGTCATGAACGCCCTCATTTGTATAGTACTTCGGGTGTTTTTATCAATGATGTTGTTTGTTTAAATGCTGCGCGGATGTCAGAAGAGTTGAATGCCAAAGCGATTATTGGTTTCACAATGTCAGGCTATACCGCTTTTAAAGTATCCAGTTATCGCCCTCAGACGACGATTTACATTTTTTCAGGTCGCCACGATATGCTTGGCACATTGAACTTAGTGCGTGGTGTGAAGTGTTTTTATTACGATAAATATACTTCCACCGACGAAACGATTGAAGACACCATCGAAATTTTGAAAGCCGCAGGACGCATCACGACTGGCGATGTTGTGATTAACACAGGTTCGATGCCTGTTGAGAAAAAATTGCGGACAAATATGTTGAAGGTGACAGTTGTAGATTAAATTAAGGAAAATTGGGTAAAAAAAAATCCGAAAGGCTGCCTGGCTCTTTCGGATTTTTTTTTACCCCCCTCAGTATTTTGGGCTGTTTTTCTACCTTTGTTTTGTTTAATATCTGCTAAAATGCTTTAAATCAAAACTGCCCTGTTTATAGATAGACAGGACAGTTCATCATTGTTTTTTATTGTGATTAATTCTTATTCATTTCTGTTACTTGTTTGTTACTATATTTTTCTCTTTCTGTTTTAAGTGAAATTAGCCAATCTACATACATCTTTTCGGGCATGGTACGATAGCCTAATTTATGTATTTTGCCATAAAGCCCTGCCATTTCTTCCCAAAGTAGTTTACCGTCTTTTTGTTGCCTTAATAGATTGGGATTACTTATTCCTTTTTGCTTCATCAATCTTTCAAACTGTTTTTTCTTTGTCTCAGCCTTGAATAATAAGGCATTGATACAATCGGGAAAATGCTCTAATGTCAAATCGCAACATTTGATAATAAATGTTCCGTCATTGTCGGAATACTTTTTATCAAAGCCTTTTGCAAGGTCAAGAACACATAAGGCAATACATTTTTTATCATCTAAAGCGTCCATATAGATACCGTTTTGTATGGCTTCGAGTGTAATATATCCCGAAGCCATTAACCACGCATCTATTGGAAATGATGCACTTGTTAATTCAGTATTGTACATTCCTGCCTTTTCAGACCGATGTTTTATATAAATGTGATTGGGCGCAAGTGCTAAATAGCAAGGTATTTTTAATTCTTCGCAAAGAATTTTGTACAAATAAGGAATCGAATGGCAATTACCTTTCCTTGTCGCCAATAATTTTGTTACAAACATATTTTCCCAATTCTTACTACCAAAAACATCATCAAAATCATAACGGAAAGGTGGATGTTCAAAATAGCTGTTACTTTTTGATATTCCAACTTTCATAGTATCTGTCAAGACCTTGAAAAGTGCTGCATATTTTCTAATTCTCGACTTATCCTTAAAATCATAAATTAATGAATCACTTTGTTCTCTAATTCTTGTTAAACCTAATAGAAATTGGATTTCTTTTTGAAAATCTTGAAATTTTAGATTATTGTCTAAGTATGTATTTTCAACAAGAAAAACAGCGTTCTTAAATTGTGGTTTTTCATCAGATAACATTTTTGTTAATTGATGAAATGCACTATCATACGAAACTTGACCAAAAAGGCATGAAATGCCTATGAAAAAGCAAGCTATGATAGTGCAAATCTGCTTTGAAAGTTTAAGATATATCATTTAAATTTAATTGTTAAATATTTTAGAGAAGTCAAGTGTTCATTAATTTCATTTTTAGCTGCAATCCACTTCATTTTGTTAATTACTTCTAAGGCATTGGTCATACACTCAGTACAATCAAAACTTTTTTTTAATAATCGAATGTTACCCATTTTTCCTAATGAATCAATTAGAATTACGAATGTCAATTTTCCATGAAGTTCAAAATTTTTGGGATAGTGTAAATTATCTTCTATAAATTGCTCTAATTTATCATCTCCTTCAAGAAAAAGCGGTTCAACTTTTACCTGTTTTGCAATTTCAATTTTATCCCCAACTTCGGGAACAAAATATGCCTTAAAGACGTTTTTTTCACCATTAATTACCAATTCTTTATATATTTTGCCTTTTTCATCTCGCTCTAAAAAAAATTTCTGTGCTGCGCAAGAATTGAAACAGAAAATTATTATAAACGACATAAGTTTAATCATTTTATCGAATTTCATTTACAAAACATTTGGTCAATTAATACCAATGAATCATTAGTATAAAAAGGATAATTATTTTGTTTAATATTTGAAATAAAACTAATTTTTTTCATTTCGATTCCAACAAAATGCTTTTTCATAAAACTATTTACATCTATTAATGACTTTGTATCATTATTCTTCTTACATATTATGTCTATTTTAAAAACTTCATTTGGCGCAAGAATTTTCAAAAGAGTCTTAAAAACTATTGGCGTATCAGTCTTTTTTATTTGCTGCTCAGTTATCAAATTTAATAATGAAAAATCCTCTTTGATTTTCAAAAAATACGATTTAATCTTTTGAGCCTCATTTAAATTACTAACATCTTCTTTTGATAGCCAAATAATTGTACTATCAGAAAATTTATTACACAATGAGAAGGTTATAACATGATAATTTGCATCATCAATTATGTATTTAACAGTTTTACTTTGCATTACAATTTGTCCATAAAGACTAAAAGTTACTGCAAAATAAATTAATATAGAAGCTATAATTTTCATAATATTAAATTTTTATTATTGTTTCATATTTTTGATTGTTTCCTGTTTAGATTCTAAAATTCGAGTCTTTAGTTCTTGGTTTTGTTCTTTCATTCCTTTTGCATTATGACTTGCTTTTTCTCTATCACCACCAGTAACTATATAAATGTGTGCGTGACCATTTGCTTCATGGCTGTAAATCTCAGCCCTTCCAGCTTCGGATAAATTTTTGTTGACAATGACCCTTAATGTACCATCTGGTGAGTTCTCTAACCCTTTTTTGTCTGGAAAAAGGGTTTTACCTAAGAAACCAGATTCTCCTGTGCTTGTTCCACCCATAGTACTGCCATCTACATCTTTATCAGAAAAGTCATCTGCTGGATAATAATCCATTTTTGAATTTTTTAGCGTCCCGTTAGCATCTACATTATCATAATTGTCATTTAAAGAAACTTCAATTAACTGTTCTGAATTTACCATATCTTTTAATGATGCTAAATTTTTACTATCGCTACTATGAGAGTTTAAGTAATCTTTATCAATATTTCCATTAGCGTCAAGCCGAACATATTTTGCATCTTCCTTTGAAAGTGTATTGGTAATCATTTTTACTGCTTGCTGCCGTTCTTCTTCCGTATTTCCGACTGGCTTGACTGTTTCTGGAGTCATACCCGTAGGGTCTATAAAAAGAATTGGATTATCATTAGCATACGAATATGGTGAATTTTGCGGAAATTTTGCTCCTAATGGGTCGGGCGATAACCACCGACTAACGACTTCGGGTTCAAGGTTATACTCGGCATACATTGTGTCCCTCGTCAAAAAAGCGACAATATCGCCTGTTACTCTGTTGTACATAACTGACCCAATCGGCACAATAGTATCATTTGTGAAAATTTCTTGATACTTACCGTTACTCAACGTCAATACTTTGGCTTTCTTGCCGATGCTTTCATACGGATTTTGAGCCGTTGTTACCCCCCTCAGTATGAGAGCGAAAAATGTCATAAAAAGAACTGTCTTTTTCATTTTGTCAATGATTTTTAATGTTTTTAAAACTATTTTTATGGTCTTATAATTTTTACGGGCTGCTTGCCCTTTTCGGTTTCAAAAGATTTAATCCATGATTTATAGGCTTCTTCGGTCATTGTCTCAAAACCGATTCTGTCTAAATGTTCATAATTGGCGTACATTTTCTGTAAAATCTCATTTGCTTTTGGATATAAATGTATTCTTTCTTTTGGTGGAAAATTCAATTGTTTGCGAACGTGTCCGAATAACAAAGTGTAATAATCAGCTTTGATTTGTAGAGCATAAGCATTGTTTGGGTGGTATTCCAAAGCCTTGTTTACACAATCTAAAACAAATTTATCAAAGCCGAATTTTATCGCATAACCTTTTGCCAAATCTGCCAAAGTTGCCGCAATTGTTTCTTTTCTGCTCAAAGTGTCCATATATATCCCACTTTTCAAGGCTTCTGCTTTAATAAGTCCCGAACTTTGAACCCATGAATCAGTTGAATAATTACCGTTTGTTGTCTCATAACTATACCAAATATCTTTGTCTCCTTGTACTTTAATATAGCTATGTTGCGGTGAATACGACATCCAAGCCTTAACCTTTAATTCATCGGCTAATATCAAATACAAAAGCGGCATTGAATGACATTGACCCGTTTTATCAGATAAAAGTTTTGTTACAAACATCTTTGACCAATCTTTTTTACCAAATGGGTCTTCAAAATCGTATTTGAATGGTAAATGTGTCAATTGATGATTTCCTTTATCATCTTTCATGGTCAAAGTATCGGCTAAAAAGCGTTGAAGCATATACTTTTTAGAAATATCATCATCAACCGACAAACCCTCTTTTTTCATAAAGGATTGAATCAAATCTACATTTGTATTCAAATCGCTACAAAACCAATCATAACTCCGTGAGTTTTCAAGATAGGCGTTTTCTGTCAAAAAGACAGCTCTTTTTAAACTCATATCTTTTTTGCCTTTAAGCATTTCCGTAATTTCTGCAAGGCTTTCTCTGAAATATTTTGTTGCATGAAAATGGCTATTGTCGGGAAATTCGTAAGTTACAGTTTGAAACTCCCTTGATGCTTCATCAATAATCCCTTTTGCTTGTTGCTGCCTTTGTTCATATTGCCGCATATCCTCTTGAATCATCTGATTGTTTTGTTGCTGAATACGCTGCTGCGATTCCATCATCATGTTTTGCAGATTTGGAACTTGTGGCACGGGTACAGTTGGTGTCGGTAGTTGAGGATTTGGAAACCCTGCGGAGGGAGCGGGTCTGTTTTGAGCAAGTAAGTTTGGTATTAGTCCTACAAGTAAAATACTTTGGACTAACAGCATGTGTTTTATTTTCATAGAATTTAAGTTTTGGTAATTATGCTTCAATTTATTATTCTTCGGTTTCCTCTTCGGTAATAATACCAATAGCAATTAATGCTTTTTCAGAAGCCATTTGCTCGGCTGATTTTTTATTAAAATCGTCGGCTGTAGCAATTTTATTACCATCCAAAAGAACGGCAATTTTAAAGCGATCGCGTTTTTCAAATTTATATTTGGCAATCACCTTGTAGGAAACGGTTTTACCATTTTTCTGACTCCATTCTAAAAGCTGACTTTTATAATTGTCGTCATACGTTTCCAATTCGTGAATATCGAGGTATTTACGCAGGAGTTTGCGGATGACGTAACGCTTGGTTTCATCATAACCACATTCTAAGTAAACAGCCCCGACAAGTGCCTCTACGGCATTGCCCAACATCGAACGACTTAGGCGAGTGTTGTTATACTCTTGAAGTATCACATCCAAGCCCATTTTGTCACCAATTTTGTTCAAGGAATTGCGTTTGACAATTTTTGAACGCATTTTAGTCAAAAAACCTTCGTCGGAGTTGGGGTATTTATTGAAAAGGTATTCCGCAACGATAGTACCTAATACAGCATCGCCGAGATATTCCAAACGCTCATTGTTCTGAGTAACGCCACCTGAAGGCTTATCACCCATATTAGATTTGTGGAAAAAGGCTAATTTATACAATGCCATATCCGACGGTACAAATCCAAGTATCGCTCTCAATCGTCGAGCCAACTCCTTGTCTTTTGAAAAATTGAAGTTGTAAATTTTTTTAATGTAACCCAAAATAAATGGAATTTGATAGTTCTAAAAAAAGCTCCTTTCCCACCAAAATGATTAAAGTTCAAAGAAAAGAAACCATGAAAAATTTTTGGATTACGCATTTCAAATTTTCCGAAACTACCCCCTCAGTATAGAGCATGAAAAAATTTGAAATCCGTTTATTTTATGCTAAAACATTGAAAATAAATGCTTTAGAAATTATATTATTTTACATTCTTTTGAAAATAACGCTTGTGTTATGCCCCCCGAACCCAAACCCATTGCTCAATACGACATTCAAGCGGCGTTGTTGCGGCTCATTGAAAGTTAAATTGAGTTGCGGGTCAATTTCTGGGTCATCGGTAAAATGATTAATGGTTGGCGGAACAAAATCATGCATCATTCCCAAGATACTTGCCACTGCCTCAACTGCTCCTGCTGCACCCAATAAATGTCCAGTCATGGATTTTGTAGAGCTGATATTGAGCTTATATGCCTTCGTTCCAAAAACGCCCATGATGGCTCTCACCTCAGCAATATCGCCCAACGGAGTGGATGTGCCATGAACATTGATATAATCTACATCTTCAGCATTGAGTTGAGCATCTGCCAAAGCGAGATTCATACAGTTGATAACGCCCGTGCCTTCCGGATGTGGCGCGGTCATATGATAAGCATCGCAAGTCATGCCACCGCCTACAATTTCGCAAAGAATATTCGCACCCCGCGCTTTGGCATGTTCATATTCTTCCAAAATCAAGGCTCCACCGCCTTCTCCTAATACAAACCCGTCGCGATCTTTATCCCACGGGCGAGATGCAGTTGTAGGCTCGTCGTTGCGCGTACTCATGGCGTGCATGGCATTGAATCCACCTACGCCGGTCGTAGAAATTGTCGCTTCCGCACCCCCCGTAATCATCACATCTGCTTTTCCAAGGCGAATATAATCCAAAGCATTGATAATTGCATGATTTGAAGTAGCGCAAGCGGAAACTGTCGCGTAATTAATACCTCTAAATCCATATTTAATAGCTAAAAGCCCTGCGGCGATATTGGCAATCATCTTGGGAATCAAAAACGGATTGTAGCGTGGCGTACCATTGCCTCTTGCAAATTCCGTAATTTCGTGCTCAATGGTAATCAGACCGCCGATGCCTGAACCATAGATGACGCCGCACTTGTCAAGGTTGAGTTTTTCAGTGTCCAAGCCACTCATTTTCATCGCCTCATCTACTGCCACCAAGCCGTATTGAGTGTATAAATCAACGCGCCTAATTTCTTTTTTTTCAATGGCTATTTCAGGGTTAAAATTTTTAACCTCGCAAGCGAATTGAGTTTTGAAAAGCGACGCATCAAAATGCGTAATTTGGGCGGCTCCGCTCACACCATTTTTCAAGCCTTCGAGGTACTCTTGTACGTTATTCCCGATGGGTGTTACTGCGCCTATGCCTGTTATAACGACTCTTCTCATAAGTTTTTTGATTTTAGCCGTAAAATTAGAAATTTTTATACATTCACAACATTCAGTGACGGTAATATTAAAAATAAAAAATCCACAAACCGAAGACACGGGGTCTTTCGATTTGTGGACGGTGGTTCACTTTGCTTTCGTTTACGAATATTGTAAAGAAATTATACAGTGACCTGACTTTCAATGTATGAAACAGCTTGACCGACAGTCTGAATTTTTTCAGCTTGCTCATCCGGAATGGAGAGGTCAAATTCTTTTTCAAATTCCATAATCAATTCGACAGTATCGAGTGAGTCTGCACCCAAATCTTGAGTGAAGCTTGCTTCTGGTGTTACTTCTGATTCTTCAACACCTAATTTGTCAACGATGATTTGCTTGACTTTTGATGCAATAGTTGCCATGATTCTTAATAGATTCTAAATAAAATTGAGTAAAAATTTTTTAATAAAATTTTTGATTTTTCTGTCTATCACAACGTGTTTCGACGGATACAGCAGCAAAGGTAACATTTCACGACATTCATTTACAATACTTTTAATTTTTTTTTATTGGCTATTACGATGTTCAACAATTTCAAACCCTTTTTTTCTTCGACTCTTCTATAATAATTTCAATTCCTTTTTCAATAATAGCATCTTTTCCTTCCAGTTCTTCTTTGGGTCCAGTCGATATTTCTACATCAGCAGGTACGCCATTCTCGATATTAAAACCATCCACAGTGGTTTGATAGGTTGCTGAAAAACGATATTGCCAACCATT
>JAYUUR010000499.1:0-8634 GCA_043754475.1 Saprospiraceae bacterium
TAATGCCTTTTTTGCTGCACTATCATTCCTTTATGGAGAATGAGAGGCATTGTTGTGGAGTGAATCAAGGTTGTTGCGTTTTAGGCGAATGACAAAAAAAACGTCGGCAGGCTTGCACCCATCCGACGTTCAAAAATCATTTTTCTACATTCAAATTTTTACATGGTCGGAACCAAATTCTCCACTAAAATAGCCGTCAGCACCACATTCAAGCGGCTCATAACACCCGTTTTCACCACAAGCTTCTTCACTGTCACCGTTTCGTAACCCGCGCATTCGATGGTAAGTGTATATGTACCAGCACCCACAGGGAACAATTCAAAACGCCCATCTTTAGGCGTCTTCACTGATTTATTTTCATCCACCAATGTGACGATAGCATTTTCAATCGCTTTTTTCTTATCCACTTGCGTTACTTTTCCGTTGATGCCTGACTGGCGGACGCCACGTGTTTGCGACACCAAGTTACCGAATATAAACTCTTTAGCAAGGCTGGGGTTTTGAACAAAAATGCTTTGAGCATCTGAAAGCATAGACGTCATGGTGGCAAAGATGGCATTGTTGAGGTCTATTTTTTCGTTAGTCAGCTTGCTGCCTTCTTTGTCCGCGCCATTGTAATCCTTGAGCTTGGTTTCAAAGGTTTTTTTTGCAGCTTTAAAATTATCTGCAAAAGCCATCGGCATATTATTATGGGCGGTCAAAGCTGCCATGTTCGCCTCCATAAAAGGAATGGCGGAACTGAGCAAACTCGATACATTGATCCAACTGCCATCATTGGCTTTAGCAAAATAGCCTTGCCCGGCGGCTGCATTCATGGTTTTGCGCATGTCGGCTGGAAAAGCGTCGAAAATGTACCTTTTCAATACATTAAAGCAAGTCATAACGGCATCTTTGGCTTGCACCAACTCCAAACGCGCAGCGGCAGCCGGAGCATAACGCGCACGGTCGTCGGGCATATCGTCGGCAGCTTCTATGTCCGCGAGGTTTTGGGTGACATACCCCTCAGTATATTTGGCTTTTAAAGCTGTGAAGGGTTCTAAATTGTCGGCGCAAAGATTCCAAGCAATACGCCCTGCTGAGTACAGCTCTTGTTGGCTGCAATTGTAATCATTTTTAGTCATGAAATTTTTATTAAAATATATTCAAAACTTGTGCCATGTTTATTGAACAAAAATGACTATCAACATTGATTATTCGTTATTGCGCAGACAAAAATTTTGAAACAAGGTAGAAGGTTCTAAAAATTAAAAAAAACGTATTATACTATTGGAACTATTCGTACATTTGCAGAATCATGAAAAAGGTATTATTCTATCTTGGTATTGCAGCAGCAATATTTTACTTAAATTCTACTCGCACTCAGGACTCTGACCTTCTATCGGGTTGCAAAATAGCTGAGCAAAAATATTCTTTTGATTGTGGTCAATCAAATAATGACAAGCTAATTTTTGACATTTGCCTTGAAAATCTATATGAGGACGACTCAAATGATTCAGAAAAGAAAAAGCTTTCTTCAGGAAACCCCTCTGCTTATAACACGTCTCTTGTTGCACAAAACTTCTCTTATAACAATTTCAACACAGTATTTCCTACAAATCTTTTCTTTCCGAACAGGACTCCGCTCTTTATTTTGATCTGCGTATTTAGAATCTGACACCATCCTTTTAATTTCTTTAGGAAATAAATTTCTCCAATATCACCTTTTCAATCATTTGAATGTTGACATTCCTATGATTTAGTTTAACGTTTTTTTTACCGAGATAGGAGCGAATCCTTCTCAAAATATAAAACAATATGATAAAAGTATTGCTGTTGATAAGCCTATTTGCTTCTGTAGGTTTTACTGCTTGTGACCACAAGAAAGAAGAAAAAAAAGAAGAAGCCGCTAAGTTGCCCGTCACCACACCCATATTGATGGATACGACCTTGACGAAGGATTATATCGCCGAAATCCAATCTCTTCAAAATATTGAGGTGCGTGCCAGAGTGAAAGGCTATCTCGAAACCATCAAAGTAGATGAAGGGCAACGGGTGGAGGCTGGTCAAATGATGTTCACGATTCGCTCCCGTGAATATGAGGCAGAGTTAGCCAAAGCACAAGCAAGAGTGAATACAACGGAGTTGGAAATGCAGAATGTGAAGACACTCGCGGAGAAAAACATCGTTTCGCAAACAGAATTGGCATTGGCGGTTGCCAAACTCAATGAAGCAAAAGCCGAACAAGGCATCGCCGAAGCTGCCCTAACTTTTACAAAAATATCGGCTCCTTTTAGCGGCATAGTGGATAGATTGAAATTTAAAGTGGGTAGCCTCATTGATGAAGGTACTTTATTGACTTCTTTGTCTAATAACAGAGAGGTGTATGCCTATTTCAATGTGTCCGAAAAAGAGTATTTGGACTTTAAAGCAAAGGGAAAAGATAAGGATAAAAGCAGTATTTCCTTGTTGTTGGCAAACAATCAACCGCATAAATATAAAGGCGTTATTGAAACGATTGAAGGAGAATTTGACAAAAACACTGGGAGTATTGCTTTTCGAGCCAAGTTTCCGAACCCTGATTTGCTTTTGAAACATGGCGAAACGGGGAAAGTGCAATTGCCCGTTGAGTTGAGAAATGCCCTCGTTATTCCTCAAAAGGCAACGTTTGAATTGCTGGACAAGATTTATGTCTTTGTTGTGGATAAGGATAATGTTGTAAAATCCAGAAATATTGTCGTGAAACAGAAACTATCCAATTTGTACGTCATCGAATCGGGCTTATCTATCAATGACAAAATTCTTTTGGAAGGCGTTCAATCCGTCAAAGAAAATGACAAAATTGACATGGAATTGCTGCCTGCAAAGGAGGTAATTGAGCATTTACAATTAATTAAACAATAACGTTTTGTCATTCAGTAGGAATCTCTATCCTGTACGTGTTGTCGTTACGTGTTTTGTCATTCAGTAGGACGCTACTCTATACGTCACTAACACGCCACACAATAGAGATTCTTTCTGAACACGTAACGACAAAAAACGGCTTTATACTGAGGGGGGCTCTTTTTTCTCTTTTCCGCTTACTGCGAATGAATTTGCAGTAACGGGTGCAAATGAATTTGCAAATACATAAATAAAAAAAATCATGTTTAATCAATTTATATCGAGACCAATACTTTCTATTGTTATCTCACTCATTATTACGCTGCTTGGTGCTTTGGCGTTAACGCAATTGCCCGTTACACAGTTTCCTTCAATTTCTCCGCCCAAAGTCAATATCTCTGCCGAGTACCCTGGAGCGAACGGAGAACTCATGATTAAAGCGGTGGTTATTCCTTTGGAACGCGCCATCAACGGTGTTCCTGGGATAAAATACGTCGCATCTGATGCGGGTAATGACGGTACGGCGACGATTCAGTGCGTTTTTAACTTGGGTGTTGACCCGAATATCGCTGCGGTCAACGTTCAGAATCGCGTTGCCGCCGTGATTAATAAATTGCCGCCGATTGTGGTGCGCGAAGGTGTGAAAATCACGCGCGAGGAATCTAATATGCTCATGTATCTCAATTTGTACAGCACTGATCCCAATTTAGATGAGAAGTTTTTATTCAATTTTGCGGATATTAACTTACTGTCTGAATTGAAACAGGTGAACGGTGTAGGCGTTGCGGATATTTTGGGTAATCGAGAATTCGCCATGCGGATTTGGTTGAAACCCGACCGAATGTTGGCTTACAAAGTGTCTGCCGATGAAGTTATGAAGGCTTTGGACGAGCAAAGTTTAGAAGCATCGCCAGGCAGGGCGGGTGAAAGTTCGGGCAGGAAATCGCAGACATTTGAGTACGTTTTGAAATATCCAGGACGATACAGCAACAAAGAAGGCTACGAAAATATCATCTTACGCTCAACGTCGGATGGACAAATTTTGCGGTTAAAAGACGTTGCCGACGTTGAATTTGGCAGTTCTTACTACGATTTGTATTCAAAATTGAATGGTAAAAAGTCCGCAGCGATAACCATAAAGCAATCCTACGGCAGTAATGCAAGTGATGTTATCAAGAACGTTAAAGCCAAATTAGCCGAAATTAAAGCGTCGTCTTTTCCCCCAGGAATGGATTATGAAATCAGTTATGACGTATCCAAATTCTTAGATGCGTCCATCGAAAAGGTCATTCACACCTTGATTGAAGCCTTTATATTGGTGGGTTTGGTGGTCTTTCTCTTTTTGGGCGATTGGCGTTCTACATTGATTCCAGCGATTGCCGTACCCGTTTCGTTAATTGGAACGTTCTTTTTCATGCAATTTTTTGGCATTTCGCTCAACTTGATTACGCTATTTGCTTTGGTTTTGGCGATTGGTATTGTCGTGGATAATGCGATTGTGGTCGTGGAAGCCGTCCACGCCAAAATGGAAGAACTCAACGTGGAAGCACAAGAAGCCACGGAGTTAGCGATGCACGAAATTAGCGGGGCTATCATCGCTATCACGCTCGTCATGGCGGCAGTTTTTATTCCTGTGGCTTTCATGCAAGGTCCTGTGGGTATTTTCTATCGGCAGTTTTCGGTGACGATGGCGACTTCGATTATTTTATCGGGTGTGATTGCCTTGACCTTAACCCCTGCCTTGTGTGCGGCTATGCTCAAAAATACGCATGGCGCGAAAAAGAGTAAAAATCCCATCAATCTCCTTATAAGTGCTTTCAACAACGGGTTCAATCGGGTGCTTGGACGCTATAAAAGTCTCTTGACCGTGATTGTCAATCGGCGGGTGGTGACGTTTTTAGTCTTGGTGGGTTTCTGCGTGGGTACGTATTTTTTAAGCGGTTCCGTTCCATCGGGTTTTATTCCCAATGAAGACCAAGGCGTGTTTTACGCCATCGTTTTGACACCGCCAGGCTCAACTTTGGAAAGAACGGATGCCGTCAGTTCGCAGTTACAAAAAATTGCCTCTGAAATTGAAGGCGTTGCATCTGTGTCCTCTTTGGCGGGTTATGAAATCCTGTCGGAAGGTACGGGTGCCAATGCGGGAACGTGTCTTATCAACCTTAAAAGTTGGGAAGACCGCAAACATTCTATGAAGGAAATCATGGATGAATTGGAAGAAAAGACTAAAGACATCAAGGGTGCGAGCATCGAGTTTTTCCCACCTCCTGCGGTACCAGGCTATGGTGCGGCGGGTGGTTTTGAGTTGCGTGTCTTGGATAAAGGCGGCAGTGGTGATTATAAATTGATGGAAACGGTAACGAAAAATTTCGTTGAAGAATTGAGGAAAAGACCTGAATTAGCGTCTGTTTTTACGTTTTATAGTGCCAGTTTTCCGCAATTTATGCTCAACGTGGACAATGATAAAGCCCAACAAAAAGGCGTGACGATTGAAAATGCCATGAGTACGCTCTCAACGCTTGTCGGTAGCAATTACGAAACGAGTTTCATTAAATACGACAGACAATATAAAGTGATGGTGCAGGCTTTGCCCGAGTACCGTGCTTTGCCCGAGGATATTTTGAAACTCTATGTCAAAAATGATAAAGGCGAAATGGTGCCTTTCTCCACGTTTATGACGATGGATAAAGTATATGGTTTGTCTGAAATTACGCGACATAATATGTACAATGCTTCGGAAGTAAGTGGTGATGCTGCCGCAGGCTATAGTAGTGGTGCAGCGATTGATGCCATCAATGAAGTAGCAAAGACGAAGTTGCCACGTGGTTTTGGCATTGACTGGGCAGGTATTTCCAAAGATCAAGTCGGACAGGGCAACCAAGCTTTGTACATTTTCTTAATCGTTTTGGCGTTCGTGTATTTGCTTTTGGCGGCGCAATATGAGAGTTTTATTCTGCCTTTCCCTATCATCCTGTCTTTGCCAACAGGTATCTTCGGGGCATTTATGATGCTCAAAATCATGGGCTTGGAGAACAATATTTACGCCCAAGTATCAATGGTCATGTTGATTGGTTTGCTTGCTAAAAATGCCGTATTGATTGTCGAGTTTGCTGTGCAAAAACACAAGGCGGGGGCAACAGTATTGGAAGCTGCCGTAGAAGGTGCTGCTGTGCGTTTGCGTCCGATTTTGATGACATCATTCGCCTTCATTGCGGGTTTGATTCCGTTGGTCAGAGCAACGGGTCCGGGGGCGATTGGCAACAAAACGATTGGTTCAGCTTCGGCGGGTGGTATGTTGATTGGGACAATTTTTGGCGTCCTCCTCATTCCAGGCTTGTATTACATCTTTGGACGTATCTCTGAAAAGCATCACATTGTTGAACATGAAGAAGAAATGCCTTTTACAGAGGAATTGAATTGAGTTTTTGAGACTTTTTGTCATTCAGGAGGAATCTCTTGTGTATGCGAATGGGTTGAAATGCAATAAAAAGGTCGTTAGACCTTATATATCGGTAGGAAATAGAATAAATGTATTTTAAATCCCGTAGGGATGGCATATTTTGATTTCGGTATATCGTGGCTACGCCACTTTTGAGCATATGCTTGTGATTTTCTACCGATATACTATGCCTAACGGCATTTTTTTTCCTAAGGAATGCCGTTAGGCAAACCCATTATTCACATTGTCTTAATAAATGTATAAAAAAGAGATTCCTCCTGAATGACAAAATATACTGAGGGGGTCTCTTTTCTTTTGTCATTCAGAAGGAATCTTTTCTTTTGTCAAAATGGCTTTGTGCCCTTTTTCATAAAAATTTAATTTTAAACGAGTTATAACTTTTGGAGAATTAAAAACTTTCCAAAAGTTGTCGCTAAACAATCATGATTGTCTAATTAAAATGAAACTACTAAATAATTTTAAATACTTAGCCGCCATCGGATTTTGCATCATTTACACCAGTTGCAAACTGCCCGTACCGATTCAAGTGCCGACGCAAAAACCAGCACCTGCGGCTTATAATAATAATTCAACCGACTCAACCAATTCGGCGGATTTGAAATGGCAGGAGTTCTTTAATGACCCCAATCTCATCACGCTCATTGACACGGCGATTAACAACAATCCCGATATGTTGATGCTGTTGCAGGACATCGAAATGGCGCAAAATAAAATCCAATGGCGGCACGGGGCTTTGCTTCCGTCTGTCATGGTCGGTGGCGGCATGGGCATTGAAAAAGTGGGTCTTTACACGTCGCAAGGTGCGGGTGATGCTTCTACAGACATTACGGAGGGACATAAAGTGCCCGAGCATCTGCCAGACTTTTCAGGTGGCATTAGAGCGAGTTGGGAAATAGACATTTGGGGCAAACTCAAAAGTGCAAAGAGCACAGCAATGGCAAAATACCTCGCCAGTTTTGAAGGCAGAAACTTTGTTCGCACCAATTTGATTGCAGAAATCGCCAATTCTTATTATGAACTATTGGCTTTGGACAACCAATTGGATATTTTGAGGGAAACCATCCGATTGCAGCAAAATCAATTGGAAATAGTAAAGGTTCAAAAAGAAGCAGCGGTGGTGACGGAGTTAGCTGTCAAGCAATTTGAAGCCCAAATATTGAATTCTCAAAGCATGGAATACGAGTTTTTGCAAAGTATTACTGAGAATGAGAATAAAATTAACTTCTTAATGGGCAGGTATCCGCAGCCCATCGTGCGGGATAAAGCGACTTTTACAGCGCAATTACCCAATCGAATAAAACAAGGTATTCCTTCTCAATTATTGAAAAATCGCCCCGATATTCGTCAAGCTGAGTTGGAGCTTTTGGCGTCAAAATGGGAGTTAAAAGCGGCGCAATTGGAGTTTTATCCATCGCTGGCTGTGTCGGGTAGATTAGGACTTCAAGCGTTCAGACCAAGTTATTTGTTTAAGTTGCCTGAATCTTTGTTATATACCTTAGCGAGCGATATGGCGGGTCCTATCATCAACAGAAATGCGATTACGGCGGAATTCAAAACGGCAAATGCGATGCAGATTCAAACGATGTATGAGTATCAAAAACGCCTATTGAATGCCTTTGTTGAAGTGTCTAATGAATTAGCGAGCATCAATAATTTAGAAAAACGATACAGCCTGAAGGCCCAAGAAGTCGAAGTTCAAACAAGGTCAATTGGCATTGCCAATGATTTATTCAAATCCGCCAGAGCCAATTATTTAGAAGTTTTGACGGCACAACGCGAAGCATTATCTGCCAAACTTGAATTAATTGAAGTCAAACAACACCAATTTAATTCAGTCACCAATCTTTATAAAGCATTGGGTGGCGGGTGGAAATAAGCACGGGGTCTTACCCCCTCAGTAAAAAAGGTGTTTCGAGCAAATTGATACGGCTTTTTTTTACTACAATATGCGAATTGCGGGTTAAAAACACCGAAGGTGTTGAATATGAATAGCCCTGAATGAAATTCGGGTTATAATATAAAGAGATTGAAACAACTCTGAAGGAGTTGAATGTAAAAAGTTCAATATTTCTACATTTAACCCCATTCGGGGTTACAAAAATCATCTTAATCAAACCCGAATTTCATTCGGGGCTATTCACATTAAACGCTTTCAGCGTTTTTTAACCCGTAATTCGCATATAATAATGCAAAATGAGTCTGATATTATAATGCCATTCCTGTGAGAATTAATGCTCCTCCTGTGAGAATTAATGCTCCTCCTGTGAGAATTAATGCTCCTCCTGTGAGAATTAATGCTCCTCCTGTGAGAATTA
>JAYUUR010000500.1:0-8621 GCA_043754475.1 Saprospiraceae bacterium
GTATCACTCACCAAATCATCATCATTGCAAGTATCGTCAGTACCCCAAATATGGAGTAGATTGAAATAATGACCAATTTCATGCGTGGCTGTCCGACCTTTGTTATGAGAAGTATTCGATAAAGCCGTCCCGATAGTACCGAATGCCCGATAATCCACGATGATACCATCTTTACGTAGGTCAATCATAGCATCTTTGAGAGCCGTAGTGAAGCCATAAACTGTACCCAAGTTGCATACCCAAATATTAAGATAACTATCTGGTTTCCAATTATTTACGCCTCCTAAATTTTGATAATATACACGTTGAAAGTCGCTTGAAAATACGGATGTGGTTTGGCGGCGGGTTATGCCTGTGGTAGGTTGCCCTAAAGTATCTTTTTGAGCGAGGCAAAATTCGATTTCACAATCTGCCGCAACGGTTTTAAAACTGCCCGGCACATCCTTAGCATCTACATTTTTTTTTCTGAAATCTTGATTCAAGACATCTATTTGGGATTGAATTTGAGCATCTGATATATTCTCTTCAACATTCTTCCAAACGATATGCACCACAACAGGAATTTTTACAACAGTTCGCGCACTGATTTTCTTCTCAAAATCTCGGACATACCCCTCAGTAAAACGCTCGATTTTTTCATCCGAAGAGAATGTATAGCCACAATTTTGAGCAAAAGCAGGAAATGAAAAATAATAGATGAGCAATATTAAAATTTGTAAGTATTTCATTATGAGATGAATTCACAATTGTAATTTTATAATTTATACAAAATTACTTTATAATTCATTGATTATCAAGTATATAATAAAAAAAATCAAAAAACATATTATAATACTAAATCATAAAAAAAATACAATAAATTAGGTAATTTTTGTGTAATATTTGAAAACAATGTTTATCTTCGTCTTAGTTTTCTCATAGTATGTTTGTTTTTTCCTGCACCACGATCCCTCCTGAGGTGCAGGATTTTTTATGCCCACAATATTCGTTACCGTTTTCTAAATCAAATCAACCGTAAAATAATGAAACATAACCGTTTCGGAAACGTGGCTTGCAAATACACTTGATGAATGCCTAAATTTGGGTTATAAGTTTTCTCATAGTATGTTTACCTAGTCTTCCTGCGCCCAATTTTATTGGTGCAGGATTTTTTTTTGCCGTAAATTTGGAGGAAATGACAATTCAACAGGACGATTGTTGTGTTTTATTTCATATAATATTTACTTGAAATGTCATTTTACTGTATTTTTTTATAGCGAGTTTAGTCTGCATTTATTTGAATTTTAAATGACCGTTTTCTAATCATTTGCTACCGTTTTCTCGAAATCAATATCCGTTTCGTAAATCATACAACACCTATCGTTCTAAATACTTAACTTGTCAAAAGTTTTCTCATAGTATGTTACTTTGTTGAGTTCCTGCTGCTCCTTTGGAGAAGCAGGGATTTTTTTTTGTAGTATGTTTCTCACCTATCTTTTGCTCCCAATCGTTTTTTATCTCATTCTAATATATTTTTATGGGTACTTTCATATATTTTATAATTATATAAAAACTTATTTTACTGTAAGAAAAAAACATGCCAAAAAAAAATTATGTGACATCATAAAAGGGTAGGAAAGAATTTTTTTTTTCTCAAATACGACCACTCCTTGCTTATTTGATACCATTCCCTAAATAATATGTAACAAATATTAATGAATGTTTTATATGTTAAAAGAATTCTTTTATATTTGCATCGTGTAGTTTTCTCATAGTATGTTTTTTGCTCCTACATCGTTCCCCTTTTGATGTAGGAGTTTTTTTTGTTTAAAACTCCTCTACCGATATTTTGCACCTCCGATGCATTTTCACTTTTCACTTTTCACTTTTCACTTTTCACTAAAGTAAGTGTCTTTTCAAAAAAATATAGTCTTTATTGGTATCTATCATTTAACAATTAAAAATTATTTTCATTCATGAGAAAATTCTTTTCTTTTTTGCTTACTGCTTTTACAATTGTCTCTTTTACTGCCTGTTTTGACATCACAGAAGAAATTACGGTTAAAAATGATGGTTCAGGTCAGTACGTGAGCCGCATTGATGCCACTAAATTCGCCGAGCAAATGCAATTGTTTGCTGCTTTTGATACCACGGGCGAGATGATTCCGAAATTAAAATATTCTTTAGATTCTACTTTTTCAGCTACTTGGGATACTTATCGAGGCGCAAAAGGCATTACCAATGTGAAAATTGACACCACCGTAGCCTATATATATGTGTTGACGATGGATTATGCGAACGTGACTGCTCTCAATTCAGCTATTGGCATGAATAAAAGCGCGAGCGAGCAAAATCTTTATTCATGGGAAAAAGGCAAAATTTCAAGAAAAGACACGCCGCTGAATTTGGGCGATATGAAATCAGAAGATGAATCGCAGCAGGAAATGGTTAAAGGCTTTTTGAAAGATATGAAATACACCATTATTTATCACCTGCCCGGCAATGTAAAAGATATGACCAATAAAGATGCTAAAATTTCGGACGATAAAAAATCCGTCACCTTAGAATGTAATCTTTTAGATGTGATTGATAACAAAGTGAAATTGAGCAATGAAGTGACTTATAAGAAGTAGTTATTTGTTATTTGTTTAAAAATCAAAACCGTCGTTGTCTTTTTTGGCATCGGCGGTTTTGGTTTTTATGGGAAGACCCCTCAGTATTTGCGCTGTTTTTGGGTTTGGATACTGAGGGGTGTAGTTGTTAGAAAAAGAAAAATGTAAATCCTTGCTATGAATTTATACCAAACTCATCCTCAATAACTTTTGCATTTTGGAAGCGTTTGTAAATATAATTACAAGCGTCTATTTCTGAATTAAACTCTTGTTCATCATGCTTTCCACCTCTTTCATCAAAATAATAAACTTCCCATTTATTATAATTTTGATACAAAATAATTGCATCAGATTTTAAATCCCCATTCAAAGCATATTGATTAGGATTAATTTTCAATAAGTCGAGTTTTAATTTTAATTCTTTTATGTCCATTGTTTTATTGATGATTATATAAGCTGACGCATTGCAAATTTACGACCTTTCACTCTATTTTCTATACTTTACCCCTTCACACCAAATCGGATTTATTTTGTTTAAAAAATAGCCGCTTGACTTGTATTAAAAAGAGTAACTAATTTTTTACTTTTAGCTTTTAATCGTCCCCTCCTGCCACACTCCGCTCGCAGTGATAAAAACCACATACTTTTTCAATAAATTTTATAAAATTCACACTATTTTTTAATTCATAAAACAAACGCAAACGAATATTTAATCAAGTTAAGATGAAAATAATTAAATTTTTACTGTCTCTTGCCGCTACGGGCGGTTTATTGTGGGCACTCAACACATCTTTCAACGTGAAGGGATTGCCATTGCCGGCACTTGGCAAATTTCTCAACCCATTTGAAGGCTTTTGGCAAAATGGCGATGCTCAATCCGCCAAACCTGAAAACATGACTTTTCCAAATTTGAAAAGCAACGTTAAAGTGGTGTACGACGACCGCATGGTGCCGCATATTTTCGCGGACAATGTGTCGGATGCCTACCATGTTCAAGGCTATTTGCATGCTACTAATCGCCTTTGGCAAATGGATTTCATTACTCGCGCTGCCAGCGGACGCCTTTCGGAGGTCTTGGGCAGTCGAATACTGAGGGGGTCGCTCACGTCCGTAGATGTGGATAGACTCAATCGTCGTCGCGGTATTACAAAAGGTGCTGAGGCGACTGTTGAAGAATGGAAAAAAGACCCTGAAACATGGGCTTTGATTCAGAGCTATTGCGCGGGCGTGAATGCTTATATCAGTCACTTGGATTATAAAAATTATCCGATAGAATACAAAGTTTTTGGCGTTGCACCGCAAACTTGGACGCCGCTCCACATGGCACTTTTTGCTAAATATATGGCGATGGATTTGGCTCTCGGCGAAGATGATTTGAGGATGACCAATTCCAAAACGCTTTTCGGCAGCGATTTTAATGCTTTATTTCCTGAATATTTCAAGGAGCAAGAGCCTGTCGTTCCGAAGGGTACTTCTTGGGTAGCTACGCCGTCGCAGATTGTAAAAATGCCCCGAGCTTCTGGTGTAGGCGACCCTCTCAGTATGATAGACTTTAAAAGCTACGAAGATGCTAAACCTGATGAAAATAATGGTTCTAACAACTGGGCAGTAGCAGCTTCAAAAACTAAAAACAAAAAGCCTATCCTTTGTGGTGATCCACATTTAGGGCTTCGTTTGCCTTCGATTTGGTACGAAATAGAGATTTCAACGCCTGAAATGAACGTTTATGGGGTTTCTCTGCCTGGTCTTCCCGCAGTCGTGATTGGCTTCAACGATCATATCGCTTGGACTCAAACCAACGTGGGACATGACGTTGCCGATTGGTATTCTATCAAATGGAAAGACAATTCTAAGGCAGAATATATACTCGATGGTGCTGCTAAAAAAGTAGAAACGCGCATTGAAGAAATAAAAATAAAAGGCTTGCCTACCATTTTTGATACTGTCAAATATACTTTTTGGGGACCGGTGGTTTATGAAAATGATACAATGCCACAGGCGAATATGGCTTTCCATTGGCTCGCCAATGTGGTATCTGAATCGTCTATCAAAACCTTTGTGAAACTCAATAAAGCAAAGAATTATGACGAATATGCAGAAGCCATCAACGACTTCAATGTACCTGCTCAAAACTTCGCTTTTGCTTGTAAGGATGGTGATATTGCCTTGAAAGTAATGGGTATTTTCCCTAAAAAAGCGAAAGAGCAAGGGCGTTTTTTGCAAGATGGCTCTAACTCTGCCAACGCTTGGCAAGGCTTTATTCCCAAAGAAATGAATCCTCAATATCGTAATCCTGCGCGTGGTTTTGTATCATCAGCCAATCAACAATCGACTGATTCAAGCTATCCGTTTTTCTATAGTTCTGAGAATTTCGAGCCTTATCGCGGGCGCATTGTCAATCAATTTTTATCAAAATCCGATACTTTTACAGTGGAGGATATGATGAAAATGCAGACCAATAATTATAGCCTCATGGCAGAAGAAGCCTTGCCTAATATGATTAAAAATTTGGATTCTACTGCTCTGAATGGAACTGAAAAAGGCTTGTTGACAGCTTTAAAAGGTTGGAATTATTATTATGATGCCGATAAAGTAGCACCTATTTATTTTGAAGAATGGTTTACTGTTTTTTATGAAGCAACTTGGGACGAAGTGAGCGCGAATAAAAATGCTATAAATATTGCTAAACCAAAGAACTGGCGCACCGTTTATTTACTACGCGATGAACCCAATAACAAATTTTTTGATGTAGTAGCCACTGCTGATAAAAAAGAAACAGCGAAAGACCTTTTGACTGCTGCCTTCAAACAAATGGCAATAAACCTCGTGGCATTGCAAGCAGAAATGGCTAACAAATTTCCTAAATCGCCGGTGCTCAATTGGATGCATTATAAAGATACCGATGTCCCGCATATTTCTATGATTCCGGGCATGGGTCGCTATCATTTGGCTAATGGTGGTTATGGAAAAGCCATTAATGCCATCAAAAAAGATCATGGACCTTCATGGCGCATGATTGTCGAATTGGGCGAAACACCAAAGGCTTATGTGGTCTATCCGGGCGGTCAGTCGGGTAATCCTGGCAATAAAAATTATGATGCTTTTGTTGATAAATGGACAAAAGGAGAATATTATGAAGCGGTTTTCCTTAGAAAAGCCGATGAAAGCCATCCTCGCATCACGAGCGTGCAAGAATTTAAAAAATAATTTTAAAATATAGAAGATTTTTTTTCTTAAAAATATAAGAATTATGTGGGAAAAAATAAAAAGTTTAGGTTTAGGCGGTGGTGCCATCGTATTATTAGGCGTCTTGGCGCAATTCCTTTTCCCTTGGTGGATTATTGCAGTGGTCGCGCTTTATGTGGGCTATTTTGTTCATGAATCACCTGCCAAAAGTTTCGCTTATGGCACAGCAGCCGTGACGCTGATATGGCTCACATATGCGGGCATTCAAAGCTCGATGAATGGCGGATTAATGAGCACTTCTATATCAGGCATGACTGGTGGAAAACTGAGTGCTGCCCAGTTAATGGTTTTTACGGGTTTACTTGGTGGTTTAGTCGGTGGCTTTGCTGCCATGACTGGCACAATGTTGCGCCAACTCATAAAAGGATAGTAGCGCGGAACTCCGATTCCGCATTCTTAACGTGCATCAAGTTTCTGAAAAATAGCGACAAAAAAGCTGTTTGGGGAACATGATGCACGTTTTTGCGTTTTGGATAATATAATTAATTGATAATGAAACAGTTAGCAATTTTAATTCTTTTAATATTAATCAAAATAACCCTTTTAAAAGCTCAAATACCTATTCAAGATTCTGCATTTACGGTGGTGACTATCGCACCCGCGCAGAGTTTTTATTTGGATAGTCGCTTGATGTCGAACCTCAATGGACGTTCTCGGTTGACCATTCCTGTCAATTTGCCAGAGGGAACGGTGCGTTGGTATTATTCCTTCGCTGCTTCAGAATCCAAAAATGAGCCACTCGAATGGGTGGGCTTGGCAGGGCAATTGACCAAATTATATGACAAAACGGGCATTGCATCTGAGGTGATAAATCGGTTGGTGAAACCTGCCGGCACGACTGTTTGTGATATTTTTGTACTGAATACTGAGGGGGTATTGCAATTTGAAAACAAAGACGATGTTAATTTAAAAGTAGATAAAGATTTTTCAAGGCAAAATATGACAGGAGGCATCGTAGAGGTTTGGGTTAAAAACAATCGTCCCGTACTTGGTTTGAGCAATCCGAGCATTAAAACAGGCATTAATGTGAAGATTGAAATATCGGCGGTGGTATCAAAGTCTAAGCCTTCAATTCCTACATTTTTAAAAGAAACGACTTGGAACAAGGTGCAAAAAGAGGATTTATGGTCTAAAATGAACTTTGCTTTTGATGGTAAAAAAAATAACCAAACGGATGCCGTCACGCTGTGTGTCCTTGATCGTTTCATCCATAATTATACTTTTCAAGAGTATGCATTGATGATAGAATCAGAGAAAAACTATAAACTCATATCAAAAGTTGAAGCGTGTTTTTCAGCATCGGGCAATCAAAATTTGGGCATTGAAATGGGCGAGGTGGCAGCGTTGAAAATGCAGAGAGATACGCTTGAGCAAGCCGGTAATTTTGTAGAAATGTTGCGGGTTTCAAAAAAAATAATGGACTTGGGATACCCCTCAGTACATAACCGTTTGAAGCTGGCAAGAGCCTATATTTTGAACAATAAAAGCAATGAAACACTTGAAATACTGAACCCCATGTTGCGCTCGATGCCTGATGATTGGGTTATAAATTTAAATTTGGCACATGCGTATTTATTTAACAATCAATACGATAGAGCGGAAAAACTTTATTTGAAGTTTAAAGATAAATCAATTGTCACAGCGAACGGAGTGTGGCAGGAGGAGGTAAGTTGGGAGAAAATGGTTAGTACTGACTTCAAGTTTTTTATTCAAAATAAAATGTTCAATTCCCAATTTGACAACATTAAAAAGAAGTTGAAAATTAAGGATTAGCGTTGTTTTCAATCTCCTTTTTTATTTCAATAATTTTTTCAACTTCTATTTCTTTTTCCTTCTCTTCGGCAGTCATTTTTAAATCTTGATTCACGGCAATAGCGGCATTCAATTCGAAGCCAATAATCAAAATAATAGCATTGAGTTGAAGCCAAAGGAGCAAGACAATACCCGCTACGAAAGACCCATACAGTTTGTTATAATTGCCAAAAGTATCGACATAAAATGAAAAACCGATGGACGAAAGCAGCGATAAAACAGTGGCGGTGGAAGCCCCGGGTGAAAAAAAATGCACTTTCCGCTTCATAGCCACACCAAATTTATATATAATGGCGATGCCCAAATAAATAGAGCCTATGACAGTTACCCATCTTAAAAGGTCTAAAAAATTAGCGGTGCCTGCGCTCAATTTCACCAATTTAAATAGCCATTTGAAAAGCTGATTGCCGAGAATGATGAGAAATGTGCTGATAAAAAGCAAAATACCTAAGAGAAAAGTCATGCCAATGGCTCTGATGCGTTTTTCCCAAATATTTCTTTTTCTGAAAACGCTGTGATCTTTTTCAAATCCACCCATTAAAGCCATTAAGCCGTTGCTCGAAAAATAAATAGCGAGTACAAAACCAATAGAAAGGAAATCTGTGCGTTTGGTTCTGACAAAACTTTTGACAGTATTGAACAAATCTTCGCCTGTTTTATTGGGCATAATTTCGATGATGCCATCGTGCAATTGTTTCAAAATATCGGCTTTATCAATAGGTAAAAATGGAATTAAAGAAAATAACACTAAAAATGCAGGAAATAAAGACATGAAAAAGCTAAAAGCAATGGCATTCGCCCGCATCATTAATAAAGGATTCAGAAAAATTTCATTGTATAAAAAAATAAGGACATCATACAACGCCACACCTTGAAAACCGGGTAAGGAGTTGATTTTAGAGCGTTCTTTCAACCGATTTAAAAACGGCGAATTGGAAAAATATGTGGAGATATTGTCTATCATAAATAAGT
>JAYUUR010000501.1:0-8620 GCA_043754475.1 Saprospiraceae bacterium
ACTAGCCACTTCAGCTGTTCCATCATCGTAAGCGAAGTAGTTATCAAATATTGTTTTTCTTCCTACAATATTATTGGTGTTAACTAAATCGTTAGATAAGATATTTAACTCATAAGTCTTTTTTAGTTCAAAATGATTGGTAGTAATAGGAACATTCGTACTCAATGTTTGAATCATTTGAGCGCGCTTAGTTGAATTTAAATCATCATTTAAGATAATATTTCCATTAGCTGGGACATTTAGATTAGTTATATCTCCAAAAGGGTTACTATAATAATCCACATTGTCAGAACCAGTTATTCGAATAAGGCGACTATTTTGTGTAATCCCTATAGCTTGATTATATAGATTTTTTATAGAAATGTTTTCTTTCTCCGCTGCAAGGTCAATGCCATATAACTCTTGATTCTTAAAATCTGAAAACTGTCGCCAAGGCATAGAACCATATTTGCTTAAAATAGGGGCTGGTAAAGTTTGAAATCCTACATCTTTTATATTATTGAATAATGGATTGTAGTCTAAACGCACAAGATCAAGAAACCATTGCGTCCAAAAATCTCTACGATTTGAAAGGCATTTAAATCTAAATTGAAAACCATCATAAAGGTATTCCGCTTGATTTATAACAATATCTTGAGTTTCAAATGCACCTTTCCCGCCTGTAATTAATTCAGTCTCAGAATAAGGTTCGATGGTTTTAATATTTACGGCTGTCTCTATTTTTACTAAATACCAACTTGTAATGTATTGTTCATTAGGATCTTCTGGACCTACTTCTTGTTGGCGTGTTTTTTCATACGCTTCATTCCAACTGGCATCGGCTAATTGGACTCGACCAAAAATATACCGAGTTCCATCGGGGGGGATGATGGTAAACCCTAATAAATCTCCGTCTAATTCTACTTTAATATCTTGCTTTGGAATAATTTGAACATCGTGATTCTTATCAATATAAAATTTACCCGTGTAACCACTTACGTTAAAAGAAAACATATCTGGCTCTCCATCAATAACGCTATTTGCGATTTCATCGTTCAAATTATTATTTAAAGAAGGGTCAGAACCAGCTTGATTAATTCTTGTTTCCAGATAGGTGGCGTTATAAAAGTAACCCGTAGGATATTTTTCATCTCTAATGCCTTGCACCGTTCTTGTTATAATACCGCCGGCATTCAAACTCCATCCAGCACCCACCCATGATGCCATTTCAGCTACTTTGATACCCGAAGCGTGATAACTTAAACCTATCGGGAGGCTTAAAGAACCTTCTTGAACGGTATAAATCGGAATACTAATATCCGGTACACCCGTGAAATTACCGACTGAATAATCGCCATATTTGCCCAAAGCCGCCGCATTTGGAGCAGGCATCACCACATCTTTTGCATAATTATTGACGGGTTGTGCTTGTATCACAGATATTGAACAAAAGAACAAGAAGAATAAAATTATATTTTGAATATTGAACTTCATGATTAATTAAAGTTAAACGTGTTAAAAAAAGCGGTTTTTCGACATTAACGGTTGATGATGATTTTATCGGTGACCACCGACTCGTTGACGTTCAAGCGCACGATGTACAGTCCGGGCGACCAGTCATCGCATTTGACCTCAAAGACTTGGCTACCTTCGCTGACTGTGTAATTCAGCCTTTTATACACACTGCCTTGTGCATTAAATATCAACACTTCCGCCTTAGCGGATTGCTCAATAGCGATTTCAAAATTCACGCTGGATTGCGCCGGATTGGGATAAATTCGGTAGTTGAATGTCGGGAGGATTGGCGGCTTTAAAGCCTGAATTGGATTGTTTTCCTGTGCTAATTGAGCATTATTCCCGTTGGCACATTGTGTTTCGCCCGACTGAGTGAGTTTGTAGCGGATACCGTCTTTTACAAGACAAGCCGTCATACGCCGTTTTTGCCCATTGGAAAACATATATTGGCAGGGGTCGTTTGTATTGTCCATAAAATTCATGCTCATCACCACAGGATTGCCTTCGCAAGTGCTGACATGGCGATAATCCACACAACCCAATGTCGGTGCGTTTTGAATAGGCGTATCGTCCACCCCATCATCGCCGCAAAGTTGGGTATCCGACCATAAATCGTAAAGGTTCAGATAATTGCCCAATAGATGTGTCAAGGTTTTTCCTTCGGTGTATGGAAAATTTTTGTCGGTAGTGCTTTTTTTACCAAAATACCGTGCATCAATCACGATGCCATCAGTAGCGGCAGGTCCGGCAGGCATTTGAGCATAGCCGCTAATAGTGTCCGGAAAATTGACGACCTAAATATTCAAATACTTTTCGGTATCCCAAGCCGTGCTGCCGCCTGTCGTCGCCGATTTCATTTTATCGTCAACAAGCCATGCGCTTACAGCCGTCGGTACAGTGAGTACGCCTGAAGTGGCTCTACCACCGGGGTCTTTTGATGCCAAGCAAAAAGAAACCTTCGTATCCAAAGCGTTTTTATCAGAAAATTTTTCTTTGGTATCGGCTAAGTGTTTCGATATTTTTACCGTTTGCCGAAAGTCTTTGCTACTGATGTCCAACTGTTGTTTGACGTCACTTACTGAGGGGAGTCCTTTTGTTTCAGTTCCTGCTTTGTACAATATATGCACGACAACAGGTATGGTTACTTCCTGTGGCAAATCAATCAAGCCCGAATGTTGTGCGCTAAATTCAATAAAAGAACGCCGACGCACCATCTCTCTATCCAATTGAATAAGGCGTTGGAAATTTTGTTGTGTTTGGTATCGGCGGGGGGTTTTAGGCAATAGCAGTCGGTCGCCACTTCTACCTTTACCACTACTTTGCGCATCGACGAGGTTAGGGATCAACAACAATAAAAGGTATAGAATTTTTTTCATGATTTGCTTTATGGTTAATTAATAATACAGTGGAAATTAAAAAATATCGTTTTTTTGTCAATAGTATATAGCCCCTAATGGCTACATCTCAAAAGATGATAGTCATTGATGCGCAAGAAATACGACATTTAGGCGTAACAAGAAGTTGTAATTAAGAAAGACGGTAATTATGACATCGGCATCTATGAGGAAAAGATATAGTTTTTGCTCGTTTGTCTTGTTTTAAAAGGATTAATCGGTTTGTCATATAGTGGTCGTTTTATGTTAGTTAGTAAATAAAATTTTCATGAAGTTTATTAATATGCCAACTATATAGGCGGATATTTTTAAAACTTCCAAATTTATTTTTACTTTTTTTTAAATTATTTTTTTTCTTCATAAATGTCAAAATGACACTTATGAGGAAAATTTTATCAGAAAAATAATTGTCATTTTGACGTTTATTGAAGAGAAAAAAGCTTTTAAAAACTCTAAAGTCAGAAGTATTTCACTTTTTTACTTTAGAAAAAACCCAATGTCAATTGTGTTTCACTTTTTTATTTTAGAAAAAACCTAAAGCCTGAAGTGTTTCACTTTTTTACTTCGGAAAAAACCCAAAGTCGGAAGTGTTTCACTTTTTTATTTCGGAAAAAACCTAAAGTCAGAAGTGTTTCATTTTTTTACTTCGGAAAAAAACCAAAGTCAGAAGTGTTTCATTTTTTACTTCTGAAAAAACTCAAAGTCAGAAGTGTTTCACTTTTTACTTCGGAAAAAACTTAAAGTCAGAAGTGTTTTACTTTTTGACTTCGGAAAAACCCCAAAGTCGGAAGTGTTTCACTTTTTACTTCGGAAAAAACTTAAAGACAGAAGTGTTTCTTTTTTTTACTTCGGAAAAAACTCAAAGTCAGTTGTGTTTCACTTTTTTACTTCGGAAAAAACTCAAAGTCAGTTGTGTTTTACTTTTTTACTTCGGAAAAAAACAAAAGTCTATTGTGTTTCATTTTTTACGTTAGAAAAAAACCAAAGTCTATTGTGTTTCATTTTTTTACTTCGGAAAAAACTCAAAGTCAGAAGTGTTTTACTTTTTGACTTCGGAAAAACCCAAAGCCAGAAGTGTTTCACTTTTTTACTTTAGAAAAAACCTAAAGTCAGAAGTGTTTCATTTTTTACTTCGGAAAAATTCCAAAGTCAGTTGTGTTTTACTTTTTTACTTCTGAAAAAACTCAAAGTCAGTTGTGTTTTACTTTTTTACTTCAGAAAAATCCTAAAGTCAGAAGTGTTTTACTTTTTTATTTCGGAAAAATCCTAAAGACAGAAGTGTTTTACTTTTTTACTTCGGAAAATGTATCTTTGCAATGGGTCGGCAACGTCTGAATTCTGAGTTCTATTCGGCGAAGGGTATCCTTCTTAGGGCGATTGAGGACCCTTTTTTATTTGATTCACTTCATCTAATCCTAAGTCGTCCATTTTTAAATACACAAAATTTACCTTCAATTTTCAGCATACAGTAAACAGGCTTGAATATCTGCATATTCTAAAAAAGTAAAATCTTCTTTCAATTGCTCAAAAGTCAAACCGGCTGCATAGGCTTTAAGAATATGCTCAACAGTGAGTCGGGTATTTCTAATGGTAGGCTTACCCGTCATTACTTGAGCGTTTAAAGTAATGCGCTCTAAAAGCAAGGCACGTTCTTTATCTTTCATATTTTCATTTTTTTTACAAAAATATACCTTTTTATACAAAATGGTTCTTGTTTTTTTGTTGAATCATGCGTTTAGTCTAAATACAGGAGCTTTTTAAAACCAAATAAAATAAATGCCTTAGCTTAGTCCATTATTTTTCACCAAAATAAAACGAATATGGCTAATCAACATTCAAGAAGAGATTTTATTAAAAAACTCAGTGGCACGGTTGCCGCTTTATCGCTTGCTACGGAAGCCTCTGCTGCAACGACCCCCTCAGTATATATCCTCAAATCTGGCATTTCTTCCTCTGCGAATGATAAAATCCGCATTGGCTTGATTGGTTCGGGCATTATTGGGCATTATGACACCGATACGGCTTTGTCACTGCCGGGCATAGAACTCGCCGCTGTTTGCGACCTCTATGATGGCAGACTCATACGCGCCAAAGAAAAATGGGGAAAAGATATTTTCACTACCCGCGATTATCGAGAAATTTTAGCTCGAAAAGATATTGATGCCGTTTTGGTTTGTACGCCCGACCATTGGCACGACCGCATTTCGATAGATGCCATGAATGCCGGAAAGCATGTTTATTGCGAAAAACCGATGGTTCAGAAAATAGAATCGGGTCATGCCGTTATTAATACGCAAAAGAAAACGGGCAAAATGTTTCAAGTGGGCAGTCAACGCGCCAGTAGTGTAGCCGTTGCCAAAGCCAAAGAGCTTTTCGAGCAAGGCGTTATCGGTGAATTGACGCTCGTGGAAGCCGTCAACAACCGTTCGGATGCTCGGGGAGCATGGCAATATTCCATACCGACCGATGCTTCACCCCAAACCGTTGACTTTGACCGTTTTTTGAATAAAGCCCCGAAAGTACCGTTCGATGCCAATCGTTTTTTCCGTTGGCGCAATTATAAGGATTATGGCACAGGCGTAGCGGGCGATTTGTTTGTGCATTTGGTCACCATGTTGCACACCACCACGAGTTCATTGGGACCCACGCGTATATTTTCTTTAGGCGATTTAAATTATTGGAAAGATGGGCGCGATGCCTATGATTTAGTTTCGGGCATCATGGATTATCCTAAGACGGATAAACATCCATCATTTCAGTTTATCACGCGGGTAAATTTAGCGGATGGTGCAGGTGGTAGCAGCTATTTCCGCATGATAGGTACTGAGGGGGTCATCGAAATCAATAATAATAACTTGAAAATGCGCCGTTTTAAACGCCCGACAGCTCCGGGTTATGGCGGTTATGATGCTTATGAAAGTTTTTCAGCCGTTCAAAAAGATGAGTTTAAAAAATGGTATGATGATAAATACAAAGATCTTTCCACTGATTGGAAAAGAGATGACGAAGTGAGTTTTGATGCTGAAAAAGGCTACGACGATAGAAAACAGCACATGGCATATTTCTTTGAATCCGTCCGCACAGGCAAAGCCGTTTTTGAAGATGCTTCGTTCGGACTTCGGGCAGCCGGACCTTCTATCGCTTGCAATTTGAGTGCGGATTTGAGAAAACCGATTAATTGGGATCCGGTTAAGATGAAGATATTGAAATAGATAGATTTTATGCGGCGTTTTGTTTGTCAATAGTTCTAAATATAGAACTTTGTGAGCTGAAAAGGCGTTTTTACTGAGGGATGCTTTACAAAGAATGTGGGTCAATAAGTTTTAATCCTTTAATATTTTTAAAATCAGAACTATTGCGACTAATCAATATTAATCCATGAGAAACTGCTGTCGCCGCAATAATAGCAACACAACAATTCAATTTGAGTCATAACTGAAAGATTGGGTACTGCATCAATGACAGTATCCATGAACTGCATTCCTTTGAGAGGAAAAGCATTAGCAAAGTAATCAGAAACAGCATTCGTATCAATCAGATATTGTTCCATTCGCTACGCATTTGGTTGATATGATTGTTGAGTTTTTGCCCTTCTTCTTTGCTGATTATGCCTTTGTATTTCGTAGAAAGTTTTGGCTTTGCTTCGGGTTCATCAGATTTATTAGGCTTTACAGAATCTTTATTGCCCTTAATAATCGTAATCAAATTGAGGGACTCCAAAGCGTTAAGCACCTCAATGGCTTTGAGGTTATTAAGCTGAATGAGCATTGTATTGACAGATTTATCCATAACTATTGATTATTTGACCTTTTTAATGAGTTGTACTTGGCTCTTTCACTTTCTTTTGCAATTTTAAACAAAAATACATCATTTTTGGGAGAGAACAATTGAATGATAGATATTAACTACTTTACCTATACTTTCTTCTATTCCTAAGTACCTTCCCCTGATTTTTTTCTTCATTTTTTATTTTATCGAATATTTCACTGAAAAAGTTATCAAATTTTTTTACGTTTTTATCAGAGCTATCAATTTCAAATTCATTATTTGACATCAAATTGAAATATTCATTATTTTTTTTACCTATACCTTTTAATTCCCATCCTTTTAACATTGAAAGAATACCGTAACTGTCATCTATACTTAAACCATATTTTTCAACTACAGCACAAAATCTTGATTTTTTTACACTTTTAAAGAATTCTTCTTCTGGTATCCAACACTCACATGGATCATTATATCTCAAAGTAGTGTCATCATTTTCATTAATATTTAAGTTAAAAGTTATTATTATGTATTTTTCTTGTTTCTGAGATTCTGTTGAGAAACATGATTTTATTATAAAACGCCTATATGAAAATCCTGAATTAGTTCTTCCAGAATCTTTGAATTCACATGGTAGGTATGAATTACGATACTTTTCATCAATCATTAACTTAGATTCATCATATAACCAACATTTTATTTTATGTGTAAAATTTGCGTTTAATTCAGATTTTTCTATGAAATCTACAATTTGCTTAATACACTCATTTGGATATTTTATAATTTGCTCTTCTGCAAATCGTAGAACATTCCAACCATTTTTAAGAAACTGTATATTCCTTTCATCATCCATAGCTTTTATATGAATAGGAATTAGATTTCTGTCTGCATCTATTGTATAAGGCTCGTCTATTTCAATAATAATATTTTTTTTCCTCTCATTGTCAATAATTACAAAATCGGGAGTAACAAAAGTTCCATTGATATTTATTTTAATTGAGTTAAATACTTTATCTGTAAAAATGCTTTTCAGATAATCAAAAAAGAAATCTTCTAAAACACCCTTGTCTAATCTACTTTTATTTTCTTCCAAAATTGGATTAATGCTTATTTTCGTAATAAGAATTATAGGATATACTAAGGGTGTTTGGTATTGGAATTTTTGAATATCTGACTCTCCTTTGATTTGGTTAACCTCAACAATAGTTTCATCGTTGAGAGTTCTTGTCAAAAGAGCAACCTTCCTTTTGAAGCCTAAAAATTGTAATATCTTCTCTAAGATTTTTATTTTTTTTGTTTTCATAAACTCTATTTAAGTACAATTTGTAAATAAAATGAGGTATTAAGTTACTCTGTTTTAAGGTTAGCTTGTATTATTATTAAAAAAATTTAATAGAAAAAAACTTGCATTTTAACACCACATCACTCCCCCACCCTCACCAATATCAGCTTCCCTTTATCCGCCTTCGCCACATTTTTCAAAAACTCCACCAATTCAGGAAATTTTTCTTTTGGTAAAACCTTATTGTTCAAGATAAGTTTTCTGAAAAAGACCAATTCCGTTGGCGATTTTTCAATGATAGACATTTCAAAACTGCCAAAAAGAGACTTTATACTGAGGGGGGTCGGTTTGGTTTCCGACTTGAAGCCAGCCGGTATTTGGAAGGTCACGGAGTCTTGCTCAGTGAATCCGTTTTCATCGGCTTGTACGTCGAATCGGCGAGTGGAATCTGCCGATGGCACTTTTGTCCATTTTGAAAATACATTAACTGGGAGAAACAACCGCTTACCACTTTTAGAAGCTAAGGGTTCGATGGTCAAATTGAGCTTTTGTTCTACAACAGGGATGCGCGTTTTTTGGCGGCTAAATCTCATGTTGTTTATGGTGGCATTGTCAATTTTCAAGGTTTCATACACGTATTTCTTTCTTGTATCGGCATTTACCTCTGATAATTGGCTGGCGATAT
>JAYUUR010000502.1:0-8603 GCA_043754475.1 Saprospiraceae bacterium
CTTTTTCTTTCCAGCTATGTCAATCAACTTTTTTTTAAAAATATTTTCTCTGTAAAATCAATGCTAATTCTTTAGGGTTTTATTTTGTAGGGTTTTAAAATGGATAATAAAGTAAGTCTTACGTGTTTCTATAAAAAAACCTATTTTTGTAAAAACATTTGACCGATATGGCAAAAGATATTTACCATGATTTAGTGAAAAAAGCTTTAGAAAATGAAGGGTGGACAATTACACATGACCCCTATTATTTGTCAGTAGGATTAGGGCGTAGGAAAGTTGCCGCTGATTTATTCAAACTTTCTTACAGCGGCACAACGTAAAACTTATTTTATTTGATACAGAAAATCCAATAATTCATTCATGGAAAAAATAAAAGAATATCAAAAAAAAATAAAGAACATATTAGAAGCCTACATTGATTCCGACCAATCAAATCCTGATGAGGAAATTTATTTGGTAGCGGATGATGTAAAAATGCACTATTTGATTTATCATAATGCATGGAATAATAGCAGCCGTAGTTATGGGTGTATTTTGCATGTTCGCATTAAAAATGGAAAGGTTTATGTTGAATATGATGGTACAGATGTAGGGTTTGCTGATGTTTTTGTAGAAGCTGGTATTCCTAAAAAAGATATAGTACTCGCTTTTCACGCACCTGCTAAAAGACCTTATACGGGATTTGCAGTCACTTAATTACTCACTTAAATTGCCATTATTACCGAAATACTGAGGGGGTGCATTTTGTACCCCCTCAGTATTTTCGCCTTTAATAAGTATCTTGCACGCAAAATTTTCAACCCATTTTTATGAAAGAAATAAAAGGTATCGTCTTCGATATGGATGGCGTTTTGATTGACTCCGAGCCTGTGCATATTGAAGCATGGAACGATGTATTTGCCGAGTATAATCTGCATTTTGAAACCGAGTGGTTTCATCAGTGGATTGGCGTTGCAGATAGAAATTTTACGAGCAAAATAATTGAGCAATATCAGTTGCCGACTCAAGCGGACACGCTTTTGCAAGCGAAAAGGCGAGTTTTTGAAGATAAAATTGCCAAAGGTGTGCCGCCGCACAAGGGTGTGAAAGAGGCTACTCCCTTGTTGCACCGCTACGATTTAGCCGTTGCGACATCAAGCAATAGAAGCGGTGCGATGCTCAGTTTGAAAGGTGCGGGTTTGTTTGATTTTTTCAAAGATGTCATCACTGCCGACGATGTTTTGAACCATAAACCTCATCCCGATTGCTATTTGAAAGCGGTGCAAAGTCTTGGTTTTATGCCTTCAGAATGCATCTGTATTGAGGATTCAGCGTCGGGTATCAAAGCTGCTAAGGCGGCAGGTTTATTTGTCATCGGTGTTTCGACTTCTCTTCCAGCCCATTATTTGACGGAAGCGGATTTAATATTGGAGGATACTGAGGGGGCTATTAATTGGATATTAAATTCATTTTAAACCATTACTCCAATAATTTTTTTAAAGATTCAGTATCGGGTAAAACTTGTTTTAAAGAATCAGGCATGTCAGGACTAATTTTATAAGTTGCAACACCCATTGGATTTTCCAAACCTTGAAAAGCAAATTCTACGATTGTATCTTTTTTTTCACGACATAATAGGATGCCAACACTCGGATTTTCATGCGATAAACGCTCTTGGCTATTCAAGACGTTGATAAAATCAAGCAATTCGATAGTCCAGTGATTTTCTGCCGCTTGCGTCATATAAAATATGCGTTCGGCTATATTTTTACAGCGGCTTATAAGCTTCATGTGATGAGTGAAGCCAACGCTCAAAAAGATAGTACTCGATATATTGATAGAATTTTCATTAGCCATTTCTGCAGTTGGCAACTGCAGAAATGGTAATGACATATATTGTTCAGCAAATTGCTTCATGTTCATTAGATTGCGATAAGAAAAGCCGCGTAAACCGGGCAATTCCTTCTGTAAATCCGTTGAAATCTGCTCAACAACTTTAGTTCCCCATTTTTCCTGTGCAATTTTATCGGATAATTGCTTGCCAATTTTAAAATAGAGCATCAAAAGCTCACGATTAACCAAGTGAGCTGCCAAATAACGGCTTCTTAAAATTTGGTCTTTGACATTCAAAATAAAATGTGCGTAATTTTCTTTATTCATTTTATAATTTGCAACCCTTTTAGTACATTGCTTTCTTTTACAAAAATTCAATTCCATAAACCAAACCCTTATTATCATGAAAAATGCCATTATAGTTATCCTATTTTTTACAATTCTTTACCCTTTAGCTGCCCAAAAAGCGGTAGATATTCCGCTTATCAATCGGGAAATATTTTTCGATAATCCTGAAATAGCCGGTGGGCAACTCTCGCCCGATGCCAAATGGATAAGCTTTATTAAAGCCTACAAAGGCACGATGAATGTTTGGGTGAAAAAAGCCAATGAGCCTTTTGAAAAAGGACGACCTATTACAGCCGATACCCTGCGCCCTGTTTTCAATTACTTTTGGAGTTTCGATTCAAAATATCTGCTTTTTGTACAGGATAAAGGTGGTAATGAGAATTTTCACGTTTATGCCGTCAATCCTGCCGATGCTGTTGATACCAAAACGGGTGTGCCCAATGCTAAAGATTTGACGCCGATTGAAGGCGCTCGGGCTGAAATTTATAATGTTTCAAAGAAAAATCCTAATAAAATGTGGGTGGGACTGAACAGCCGCGACAAGGCATGGCACGACCTGTATGAACTCAATATCGCTACGGGTGAAATGAAACTGCTGCGTGAAAACAAAGACCGTATTGGCGGATGGGATTTTGATTGGGATGAAAAACTGCGTTTGGCTTCTCGTTCCAATCCGGATGGTTCAAATGATATTTTGAGAATAGATGACACCGCATTTGTCAAAATTTATTCAAGTGGTACGCTTGAAAATGCTAATACACTCAATTGGACACCCGACAACAAGCAGGTTTACCTCGTAACTAATAAAGGTGGTGACCGCAATTTCACTGAACTTGTTTTGCTCGACCCCCTCAGTATGAAAGAGGTTTTGGTTGAAAGAGATCCTATGAATAAAGTAGATTTCGGAGGTGCTTCTTTTTCAGATGTGACTAAAAAGATGCGTTGGACAAGCTATACCGATATGCGTCAACGTCGCTATTTCAAAGATGCCGCTTATGAAGCCAATTTTAAGTATTTAGAGAAACAGTTTCCTGGCAAAGAGTTCAGTTTTGTATCATTTAATAAGGCTGAAACGCAATGTTTGGTCAATGTTTTTAGTGATACCGACCCGGGCAAAGTCTATCTTTTTGACCGTCAAAAAAATGTACTAACCTTTCAATACAATCCGCGCCCTGCTTTACCGACGGAGCATTTATCGCCGATGGAAAGCATTACTTACAAATCGAGTGATGGTCTTGAAATACCAGCTTACATCACCTATCCGAAAGGTAAAGACCGTAAAAATTTGCCTTTATTGGTGATACCACACGGCGGACCTTGGGGACGCGACAATTGGGGTTACAACAGTTCCGCTCAGTTTTGGGCAAATCGAGGATATATCGTTTTGCGCCCCAATTTTAGAGGTTCAACAGGCTTTGGTAAGGCATTTTTAGATGCTGGCAATGGTCAATGGGGCGATAAAATGCAAGATGACATCACTTGGGGCGTCAAATATTTGATTGATCAAGGCATTGTTGACCCTAAAAACGTCGGTATTACAGGCGGTTCATATGGCGGTTATGCGACTTTGGCAGGGGTGACTTTCACGCCCGATTTGTACAAAGCGGCTGTGGCTGTGGTGGCTCCGTCCAATTTGAATACGCTACTTGCTACTATCCCATCTTACTGGGAAGCCAATAGACGACAACTTTATGCGCGGATGGCTGACCCGACAACCGAAGAAGGTAAAAAGCAACTCGCCCGACAATCGCCTTTATCGCACGTGGATAAAATAAAAACACCTCTGATGATTGTGCAAGGTGCGAATGACCCGCGTGTGAAAAAAGCCGAAGCCGATCAAATCGTGGTAGCGATGCGTGAAAAAGGGATTCCTGTGGAGTATCTCTGCGCGCCCGATGAAGGGCATGGATTTGCTCGACCTGTCAATAATATGGCATATCTCGCCGCCTCAGAAAAATTTATGGCAAAGCATTTAGGTGGGCGCTATCAAGAAAGTATGAAGCCTGATGTTGAAAAGCGATTGAAACTGATTACAGTGGATATTAAAACGGTGGAAAAACCGGGTACAGTTATTAAGCCTTGATTTTTTAAAAAAGATACCCCTCAGTTCCATTATTACAGACTACCATTACAAGCGGTATTCGATAGAACTGAGGGGTATATTTTAATGGTCTTTATTTGAAATTAGTTTCAAAAGGTCTATATTTGTAAAAAAAAGCAATGAAAATCACATTAAATGTTCCTAACAATCACGCAGCATTTTTTATGCAGCTATTGGAAAGCCTTAATTTAGATATTAAAGTAGAGGATAAAGAAGATATACCAGAATGGCATAAAGCCATTATTGAAGAACGCCTTGGCAAATACAGCAATGGCGATAAAAGTCAATTTTTAAAATGGGAAGACATTAAAAAAGGAATTGAAACCAATCTATGACTCACACCATTATTTTTACACCTGATGCCAATGACGATTTGACAGATATTTTAGGCTGGTATAGTATAAATTTTTCACCTGAAACCAAAAAATTTTTTATAACCGATGTGTCTAAACTGTTGAAATCCTTAGAAAAATCGCCTAAAGCCTATTCAATTCGTATTAAAAATGTACGTTGTGCCGTTTTGAAAAAATATCCATATAACATTTATTATTGGGTTGATGATAACGATTTTTCTGTTAACGTCTTTGCGATTTTACATCAAAAACGCAACCCTGATATTTGGAAAGATAGACTTTAAACCTCAGATAAATGCAGCGTCTTTTGTATATTCTGCAAATTCGTTTGAGGATTTTTCAGAGAAAATGTTAATTGGTTTGCTATAAGATTGAATACCGTTTTGTTCACGACAAAGCCCCAATGGCTGCCTTTCACTTCTATATTTTGATGCGAATCATCTTCTACTTTTTCTCTACACACTTGCCAAGGCACCAATCCATCTTGCTTTGAAAATATAGCAGTGGTGCGAATAGGGGCGGGGTTAGGCACAGTATCACGCCATGTTTTATCAAAACTTTTAGTGTCGGCAATCAGGTTATAAAAGAACGTGACATTTGTCGGCGCATTCGTATCTGCAAAAGGGCTGCCCATTGTGATGACTTGATCAAACATTTCAGGCTGCATTTTAGCTATTTCACGGACATAAATACCGCCCATGCTCCAACCAATAAGGGTTATTTTTTGATTGTTGTGCTTTTTAGAAATAATATCAATTCTGCCTTGTAGCCTTTTCAAATCCCTCAAATCTTTCAAATTGCCTAAGTTTCTGCCCAATTCCCAACCGTAGGCGGTGTAGCCCAATTTATTGATAAATTTCCTCAAAAGCCTTGTCGAAAAATCGGTGCAAATTAAGCCCGGCACTACTAACACAGGATGCCCGTCGCCTACCGTTTTGAATGAATACGACCTAAGGAAAAACAAGCATTGAATGAATTCCACAAAAGAGCGTACCCCCTCAGTAAAATACCAAAATAATGACGGTTTTTTTATGTTTTCCATAAGTTTTAATTTAAAATGAATGAGAAACGACCCCCTCAGTATTGAGTATAAAAATCTTACTTTACCAATGAAATAACCAACCAAGGTGCTTGAAAACGGTATTCTTTCAGTTGTAAAAATGTAGCAAATCGAGGAAGCATCAACGATTTACGCCGATTGCCTAAATCAATCACTATTTCATCGCCAAATTTCTTCAATTCTATCTGTTCTTCAGTGATAAAAGGCACTTTTATTTTAACAAAATACCCCTCAGTATTTTCAATGAATTCAAAAGGTTTATCTAAATGCAAAACATCCACAGGGTTAATACCTTGATACAATGAATCACCTATTTTATCCAATAAATCCGTTCCGAAGACCTCCTGCCCTTGATGAAAAACTTTCAAAATAGGAATAGGGCTGAAATTTTCCTCAATATCTTGAAGGTATTGCTTCTGCGATTTGAGGTAAGATTGAAACGTTTCACCGCCTGCATTTTCAGGTAAAACGCGGTTTACAATTATAGCATCCACATTATAACCGTACAATTGCAAGTAGGTATAAGCACGTTGAGCTTCTTTTATCACCATCCGCTCAGGGTTTGTGACGATGCGGATAGAGCATATTTCAGGGTCGAGAAACACCTTTTGAATGTTTTCCAATTTGTTAAACATCTCATCCAATTCTTCCAAACCTTTATCCAACGGAATGCCTGTAAACATCCGTACGCCTGTCGTAACGGTTTTCACCGCTAAATTTTTTCTTGAAAATGCCTTCGTCATCCATGATTTGGCGACTTGCGGCAGCGATAATAGCGTTAAAGTTTCCCCTGTCGGTGCGCTATCAATCACGATGAGTTCATAAGTTCCCTCAGTATAATATTTTTCTAACCATAAAAAAGCAGACGCTTCTTCCATGCCTGGCAAAACGGATAACTCTTCAGCGACGACATTTTTAACGCCTTTCCAGCGGAAAATAGTTTGCATCAAATTCCGCATACTACCCCAATATTTTTCCATCGAATAATACACGTCAAACTCTTGTGCAAAGAGATTAGGCAGTATTTCCGTAGGTTCGGGGCTGAGTTTTATATTCAAAGCATCGGACAAACTATGCGCAGGGTCGGTAGAAATAACAAGTGTTTTGATGCCTTGTTGAGCGGCTTTCATAGCAGTGGCAGCAGCAGCGGTTGTTTTACCAACGCCGCCTTTGCCTGTAAAAAGAATAATACGCATGAGTCGGTAAATTTATGAATTGAGTAAGTCGTCGATTGAAAGCTCGGGTTTTTTCTTATTCACCGGCTTCTTTTCTGCTTTGCGGTTTTGGCGGATGACCTCAACTGTTTCTTTAAAGGCTTGATTAGAGGTATTGACCACATTTTTTTGATTGTCAATCGCCAATTTAAGCGTCTCTTTCACGAGTTTTTTACCAATCTTAAAAGTACCTAACCCAGCTTCTTTATACAGTGAAAAAATATGCTTCGTTGTATTAAAAGAGGCTTTGATTATTTGAGTACCCGCTTGGATAATGATTTTATTGGCTGACTTTTTTACGGGCATTGCTGCCTGAGTCGCGCTATTTTTCTTTGCCATGATTAATTGTTTTTAAAAATATTTCTCAAACGAGCCGCACTGTTACCCAATTGACCTTTAACCGTTTCAAGCGTTGAAAACATCATCTCTTGCTGTCTTTCAGCCAATTTAAGACCGCTTTTTACTGCTTTTGCAGCCACATTTTGCCATTTTTCACCATTGACAATCATGCCGTCAACCATTTCTTCCGCCGTTTCTAATGTGTAGTTATTGGCGTTTTTCACTGCTTTTTTCACTGCGCCGACTCTTTCTGTCACGTCGATATTTTCAATGGCTTCTTTTGCCATTTTAGCAGCATTAGCTTGCATTTCTTTACCGCTTGCTTTCACGTCTTCGAAAATCTCGTTTGCTGCTTCTTGAATTTGATTGTTTACTTTTTCAGCAGTCGCTTTGATTTTATTGATGCTATTCGTCGTGTTGATTTTTTTCGCTACTTCCTTCGCACTTTTAGTGACAACAGCTCTGATTTCTTTGCTGCTTGTTTTCACATCGCCCATCACATCTTCTACTGTAGAAGTGACTTCTTCGTTGATATTTTTGACTGTTTTGTTGATTTTAACCAAACTTTTATTCGCAACAGTTTCTGTTTGTTTAGCCGCTGCTTTTACTTTCTTTTCCATTGTATATTTTATTAAAAGATTATTCAATTATTTTAAAAAAATGATTTAGTGAAATGTGATTGGGTGATTTCTAAAAATATGAGAGTAAATTATGCTGTTGCAATTTCTACTTCAGCTACAACTTCTACTTTCTTTTTAGGAGCAGTTACTTTTTTTACTTGAACAGCAACCGTTTTCTTTACTGGAGGCGTAGTTGCTTTCTTCACGGGAGCTATCGCTGCTTCCATAATGCTATCAATTGTTACGTCAGTGTCCAAAATTCCCTTTACTTTGGCTTTCACTTTTTTAGGTTGAACACCTACTAATTTGTTGAATCTTTTAGTACTCACATCGAATTGACCTTTAGCGGTTTCAATTGTTGTCAACAACAAATCTTGTTGTTTTGCAAGCATTTTCAAGCCTGTTTTCAACATTTTTTCTGTCAAATTTTGCCATTTTTCAGCCGTTGCTACTGAGCCATCTACCAATTCATTTGAAGCTTGAAGCATTTCTTTATTCAAAAGAGTCGCTTGTTTTTTCAAAATAGAAGTCATTGTTGTGTCATTGCTTAATTTCTGAGTTGCCATTTTATTTCTATATTTTAAATGAAAAATAATTTTTTTCTTAATTGATGATACAAAGGTAAAATGGCAGAGTTACAGATAAGTTACAGATTTATACCCCCTCAGTAAAAAGGTGCTTTTTTATTTGAATTAGGATTCGTAGGATGGAAAGGATGCTAAGGATAAGACTACGTGCAGGTGCACATCCTTAGCA
>JAYUUR010000503.1:0-2885 GCA_043754475.1 Saprospiraceae bacterium
CTATCTTGGCTTATTACAACCCGTTGATTTTGATAAGCAAATTCTAAAATATTTCGGTCAGAGATACTGAAAAGACGTTCTTCTTTAATGTCAAAAACATCAAAGTCTTCATCTCTCAGAAAAATAAGTACCTCATTGTCTATATTTTCATCGGTCAGTAATTTGAATTCGTGAAGAGTCATGCGGCAGTATGGACAATTTCAATAATTACTTCATTTTTAGTAAAACGAGCAGCATACCGTATGGCTTCTAAAACTAAGAGGGGTGTTAACAGTGGGTGTTTAGCAGCTATTGTTTCGGGTGTACCGCCTGTACTAAGCCATTCCATAATTAACTCTACACTTATACGTGTACCTTTAATACATGGCTTGCCGCCAAGTATTTCAGGATTAGATACTATATTTTGAAAAAAAGTCATTCCTATGTGAATATTTTTAAGTTATCTGATAAATATATGCAAATATACCTTTTTTTCACGACTCTGCGTTTTTCTCTAAATACATGTTTATGTGACTAACTACTATAAATCAAAAACAAAGCAATAGATATACTATAGAAAATAACAGAAGATTTCTGCTTGAACATATTTCAGTTTTTATTTAAAAGTTGTTAAATATAATTTAACTTGTAACAACTCTATTGTTTCTTCAAAATTTAACGACTTCCCAAAATGCTTTCTTAGGTTTATAATCCTTATCAAACAACAAGGGAAAATCCTTTCGTTTGGGTATGGGAAAATTATCGAGCCAAGAGCTTTTATCCGATAAATTCCAGAAAGTCACGCTGGTAATCACGTCTTTATGCTTTCTGAAAATATCGAACAGCATTTTATATTGAGCAGTTTGTTTTTGCTCCATATCGGGCGTATATTCAGCAATTCCTTTGAAAGGTTCAGTGCTGCGCACATGCTGTTTTGGATAAACCGACACATCCACTTCCGTGAATTGAAGTTCTAAACCCAATGAAGCAAATTTGGTAATCGACGCTTCCAATTCAGCAGCCGAAGGTTCATAAATTGACCAATGTCCTTGCAGTCCAACACCGTGTATGGGAACACCTTTGTCCTTCAATTTTTTTACCAATTGATAAATGCGCTCTCGTTTTGACGCATTTTCAGTATTATAATCGTTGTAAAACAGCTTGGCTTTCGGGTCGGCAGCATGGGCATATTCAAAGGCACGTTCGATATACTCCTCCCCTATTATTTTATAAAACTCTGTCTCTCTGTACTGCTTATCACCGCCATCCGGAACAGCTTCATTCACCACATCCCAAGCATATATTTTACCTTTGTAACGAGTGACGACATCAGTAATGTGCTGTTTCAGGCGCGCTAAAAGCACTTCCTTTGTCACCGTTTTAGGTGGTTTGTTGCCAATCGAATCACCTTCAGTGAAAAACCATTTAGGCGTTTGATTGTGCCAGCATAAAGTATGACCCCTCAGTAAAAAGCCATTTTTTTGAGCAAAATCGACAATTTTATCAGCCGGTGCCCAATTATAACGGTTTTCTTCGGGATGAATGGGTCCCATTTTCATCACATTTTCAGCGGTCATGCTGCTGAATTGTTGCTTTATCAAAGCCGCTGATAAAGTATCTTCTAACAATATAGGAGATACAGCCACGCCGATTGGGAAGTAGTTTTTATAGTAATCTTTCAAACCCTTTTCAGTTGAGTTTTGATTCAATACTCCCGTTGATTGGGTTTTAGCGGTAGGCTGTTGAGCTGCTAATTTTATGGCTAATAAAAAGCAGATAAATAGGCTGTTTAAAATCTTTTTCATTTAAAAATTATTGATTAAAAATATAGAAAATCCCTTCAAAATGCTGAAATACTGAGGGGGTACTTACTATTTATGCGAAAATTGTATAGAAATAATCGCGGAGCGATTGAATGTGAATAACCTACGATGGAATCGTAGGGTTAAAGTGAGTGGGTTACCCTAACCGCAAAGCGGTTGAATGTGAAATAGTGTCAATTACTGACTTTTTTACATTCAACTGCTCCGCAGTTATGCCCATTGTCTTCAATTATCCCCCTGATTGCATCAGGGGTTATTTACATTCAACTGCTCCGCAGTTATGCCCATTGTCTTCAATTATTCCCCTGATTGCATCAGGAGTTATTCATATTCAATCACTCCGTGATTTTACCCATTATTCGCACTCTATTATTTATCCGCTTCAATTGTTTGAATAGTGCCATCGGCTTTGTATTTCAATTCAGTGACTTTTACATTTCTCAAATGCGTTTTGCCTGAAAGCTGTGTATCGTGATAAAATAAATACCATTTGCCTTTGAATTGAACGATGGAATGGTGATTTGTCCAACCTTGAACGGGTTTCAACAAAATACCTTTGTAAGTAAATGGACCATAAGGACTGTTGCCAATGGCGTAGCAAATGTTGTGCGTATCGCCTGTTGAGTAGGAGAAATAGTACTTGCCATTGTATTTATGTACCCAAGATGCTTCAAAAAAGCGTTTGTCATTATTGTCTTCCATGAAGAGGTTGCCTTTTTCATCCACGATTTTGATCTCCTTAACTTCTTCCGCAAAGCTCTTCAAATCGGGCGATAATTTTGCCATGCGGGGCAGTAACGCCTTTTCTCCTTTTTGTGGATTAGGGGTTTTTCCTTGATATGCATTATTTTTCCAACGTTGCAACTGACCGCCCCAAATGCCGCCGAAATACATATATACCTGACCGTCTTTATCTTTAAAAACACACGGGTCAATGCTGTAACTGCCTTTAATCGGCTCGGCTTCTGCTTTGAACGGACCTTCGGGATTTTTACTCGTCGCGACACCAATTCTAAACACATCTTGCTTATCTTTTACAGGAAAATACAAGTAAAAAGTACCGTTTTTCCAAACTGCATCGGG
>JAYUUR010000504.1:0-8585 GCA_043754475.1 Saprospiraceae bacterium
GATGAATTTATTTATGTCAATGAAATTGAGGAAGGGATTAAAACGTATATTGGTTTATTGGAGAATTTAAATTTAGTTTCATAGCGTTTTATCTAACGCTTTCAACACCCCTTGCGCTTTTATCAAACACTCTTGATATTCCTCTTCTGCAACGGAATCTGCAACAATAGCACCACCCACTTGAAACGACAAATAGCGATTTTTCTCATTGTATAAAATACTGCGAATCACCACATTAAAGTCAAAATTACCTTCTGGCGAGATATATCCGACAGCCCCCGAATACAAGCCACGTCGAGTGATTTCATATTGTTCAATGAGCTGCATCGCTCGTACTTTTGGCGCACCAGTCATACTACCCATCGGGAATGCATTTTTCAAAGCATCTAAAAAATGCACGTCGGGGCGAAGCGTTCCTTCTATCGTCGAAATCATTTGATGCACTGTTGGGAACGAATAAATACCAAACAATTCAGTGACTTTTACACTACCTGCCACACAACTTTTGCCCAAATCATTGCGTACTAAATCCACTATCATCACATTTTCAGAACGGTTTTTAGGGTCGTTTTGAAGAGCAGTTTTGAGCTGCTCGTCCCTCGCCATATTTATTTCCTCTCCTGTATTGGCTCTTTTTGAAGTGCCTTTTATTGGTTGAGAAATGAGTTGTTGACCTTCTTTTTTTATAAACCTTTCGGGCGATGCACAGAGCAGGTATTTATCCTTGAATTTATAAAAAGTTGAAAAAGGAGCTTGAGCAATGTCATTTAATTTGAGAAAAAGATGGATGGGATTGAGTACCACATTTTCACCATAAAACTCTTGACAGAAGTTCATTTCAAAAATATCCCCCCTCAGTATATGATGCTTTATTTGCTCAATTTTTTCTAAATATTCACTTTTATTAAAACGTTTATTTAATTGAAAATCAATGTTTTGTCTATCATATTCATTTAAATCAAAATTTTCAATTTCTTCAAAAATATTACTGTTTTTGAGAACATAATTGGTATTGCCCCCCTCAGTATTTTGGACTAATTGGCATTCATTTTTCGATACTTTTAAAACAATTTGGGGTTGAAAGAAATGTAAATCGGGCATTTGAATACCGTCAAAATTGTTGGATTGCAAATTTTCAACGCTATTTTTCAAGTCATAAGACAAAAATCCAAACAGCCAATCCTGTTTTTCAATTTGAAATTGTTTCAATTTTTCAAAGGAAAAAGCATCGTCATTCAAGACAATTTCATTTTGAACGCCACAGGCTATGAGACATTCAAACTCGGGAGCGAGTAACCCCTCAATATAGCTATTATTATCGAGACAACAGCAAATGTCAAAGGCATTTGCAGCCCATGCAAATGCCTTTTTTTTGAATTGATGAAAGTCTTTTATCTCTACGTAATCAACCATTTATGCTGAGTATTTTTATCTCAACTCGTTGATTAGCTTTATTAGCAGCAGCAGAATTTTCCTTTAATATAGGTTTGCTTTTACCATATCCCCGTGCCACAAGCCTATTTCGTTCGATGCCTTTATTGACCAAATAATCTGCAACAGCCATTGCCCTTTCGGTTGAAAGTTTGATACTTTCCATATCTTCAATCACCATATTAGTATGCCCTCCGATTTCGACAATGAGCGTAGGATTAGTCATAAGTAAATTATATACTTCATCCAACTGAGGAAATGATTCCTTTTGAATATCAGATGAATTGGGGGCAAACTGCATTTTTTCAATTTTGATGATTTGCCCTTCTTGTAACCGAGTGTTTTTAACAGCCGTTTCCTCAACCGTTTCAACAGGTGTTGCAGGGATAGGCTTTGTTTTAGGTGATTTTACATCAGCTAATACTGAGGGGGGGGGCGATTTAGTCGTTTTAATAGGTTTTGGTAGCGTAGGTTTTACTGGTGGCGATGGTTGTTTGGCAGTAGCAATCGGTTTTTCTTCTTCCGCTACAATATCGCTTGCGTTATCTATCAATATATTACCATTATAAGGAAAAACCGTAGGCACTTTATAAAATGCTTCAATCATAAAATGAGTATGATTAGTTTTAGGGGTAAATTTGAAAGTATATTTTTTCCAATTGCCTACCGTGACTGGCTCTGTTTCGTCCAGCATTTCTGCTTTTGAACAATATCCTGTACCTGCCCATATGCGGATAATAACGGGCGTAATATAATTGACCGTTTTTTTAGTGGCTTGGCTTTGGCTTTCATACAACTCAGAACGGGACAAATCAAGGCTGAATGTATAATTAACGCCTTTCAAAAGGGGCGATTTAAGCCTTTGACCAACAGCTTCCCACGTATTGACATCCCGCACCACTAAACCGAGATAGGTGTTGCCATGCGATGCGACTTTATTGACCTTGAAAGTTAAATTAGGTTGTACATCAGGTGGCGATTCGCCCGCGAAACCGCAATCGTACCAGCCTTGTGGCGTATGAGCCGCTTGTGGATAATCCTCAAAAGATGGATTATCAAGCTTAATTGTTACGGGCTTTTGGCTAAAAACGATTTGAGAAGAGCCGCCAATGATAAGCCATATTAAAAAAACAATTTGTTTGATCATGTGTTTTACCTATTAAAATGATAAATTTGATGACTATACAACGAAAAAAAAGTCAAAATGTGATATTTATTGCTCAATAAAAAGCATTCAACCCCGTAACGTCCATACCTGTTATAAGCAAGTGAATATCGTGCGTACCTTCATAAGTGATAACCGATTCAAGGTTCATCATGTGGCGCATAATCGGATATTCACCTGTAATGCCCATGCCGCCATGAATTTGACGGGCTTCGCGAGCGATTTCGAGTGCCATATTCACATTATTGCGTTTTGCCATCGAAATTTGAGCCGCTGTGGCATTGCCTTTATTTGCTAAAGTACCGAGCCGCCAAGCCAACAGTTGTGCTTTAGTGATTTCGGTAATCATTTCAGCCAATTTTTTTTGAGTCAATTGAAATTGTCCGATGGGTTTTCCAAACTGCTCACGCTCTTTTGAATAGCGCAAAGCTGAATCATAGCAATCCAAAGCTGCTCCAATAGCACCCCAAGCAATACCATAACGGGCTTTTGACAAGCAAGTCAACGGTCCTTTCAAACCTTCAACATTTGGTAGAACGTTTTTCTTCGGCACGCGCACATCTTCAAAAACCAACTCACCCGTAACAGATGCCCGAAGAGACCATTTTCCATGAATTTCAGGAGCAGTGAAGCCTTTCATGCCTTTTTCAACAATTAAACCGATGATTTTACCATCTTCCCGTTTTGCCCAAACGACAGCTATATCAGAAACTGGCGCATTGGTTATCCACATTTTTGCACCATTTAATATATAAGCATCGCCATCATCTTTCACATTCGTAATCATGCCAGCCGGATTTGAGCCATGGTCAGGTTCAGTTAATCCGAAGCAACCGATTAATTCACCCGTCGCTAATTTGGGCAAATAATAATGCTTTTGTTCTTCGCTACCAAATTTATAAATCGGGTACATCACCAACGAGCCTTGCACTGAAGCCATTGAGCGGATACCCGAATCGCCACGCTCCAGTTCTTGCATGATAATTCCATACGCTATTTCATCCATGCCCCCGCAACCATATTGTGCTGGCAATGAAGGACCAAAAGCCCCAATTTCGCCCAATCCCTTAAATAAATGCGTTGGGCAAGCGGCTCTATTGGCGAAATCTTCAATAATGGGACTCACTTCTTGCTTCACCCAAGTCCGCACAGCATCCCGTGCGAGCAAATGCTCTTCCGTGAGAAGTTCATCTATTTGATAATAATCATGCGATTGATAACGGTCATCTTTTACCGCTTTATGTAGGGTTTCTACCTCATTTTTAATTGACATAATTTCTTAATTTTAGTTGCAAAATGGTTAAGGGCTTTCATTGAAACATACCCCCTTTCCGTAGGAATCCCTTTGGGACAGTATATTGGGATATTTTAGGCAAAATTACATATTTAACAGCACTATCGCCACTATGTTTTAAGGTAATTAAGGCATTTAATACGTTTTAATATTATCCCCCTCAGTATTTATCAAGTTTTTTAAATATTTTTGCAAAAAGTTGAAGTGAAATGAATCATCATAAAAAACATCGTCAAAGCCTTGAAACGGAGCAAAAAGCCCTTGAAATTAACCTCGATGATAGGGTTTACGGCACTTTTGCAGAGATAGGTGCAGGGCAGGAAGTAGCACGTTATTTTTTTCAAGTCGGTGCAGCGGCTGGAACTGTTGCCAAAACCATGTCTGCTTATGACAAGGTTTATTCGGATGAAATTTATGGGCCTGAGCCCAATGGTCGCTACGTATGCGAAAGCCGCTTGTATAAAATGCTCGACCATGAGTTTGAACTCATGGAAACGCGCTTGAAACATGAACGCCCGAATACTAATTTTTTCGCTTTCGCAGATACTGTGGCGGCTATGAATTTTAGCAAAACCATTAAAGGTGAAGGCTGGTTGGGTTTGCGTTTTCAACTCAAACCAGGAGGCAAAACAAACGACCTTGTTATTCACGTCAAGATGCTTGACATGGATAACAAATTGCAGCAACAAGCCATTGGCGTTTTGGGCGTTAACCTACTTTATGGTGTTTATCGGTATAGCCACGATGTTGAAATTTTAATCCAATCGTTGATGGATAGCCTTCATGGACGGGTTTCTATTGATATGATTCGCTTGAGTGGTGGCGATTTTAAGGATATTGACAATCGATTATTGAGCCTTTGGTTGATTAAACATAAAATGAGTGATGTAGCGATGTTCGGACCCGACAAGCGCAATTTGCATCCTTCCGAATTTTTATATAGGAAGAATTTATTGGTCGTGCGGGGTAGTTTTCGACCTGTGACACTCGTAAATGAAGACATGATCAATGCCAGTTGGGCGCAGTTTCGCAATGAAAAAGATGTAGATGCGAAGAAAAGCTATCTGCTCACTGAAATTACGCTTGATAATCTAATGCTCGAAGGCGACCTCGATGAGCAGGATTTTCTTGATCGGGCTGATTTATTGTGTGCTTTAGGTCAGACGGTGATTATTTCTAATTGTGAGCAGCATCAAAAATTGATTGATTATTATTCTGATTTTAAAATTCAAAAATTAGGTCTGGTAGTTGGTGTTAAACAATTGTTGGACACTGTCAATGAAAAATATTATAACAATTTGGACGGTCGTTTATTAACGGCTTTCGGTGAATTGTTTACGCGCAACGTGACGGTTTATGTCTATCCGCTTTTGCAAGAAGGCAGCGATACTTTGATGACGGCTGAAAATATGCCTGTGCCAGATGGTGTTAAATTTTTATATAAACACCTTTTGGATTCGCGGCATGTAGTGGATATTCAGGATTTTCATGCTGAAAGCCTACATATTTATTCGACTTTAGTTTTAAAAATGATAAAACACGATGAAGAAGGTTGGGATGCTATGGTGCCTGATAAAGTAGCGAAATTGGTACGTGAAAAATGCTTGTTTGAATTTCCTGCCCAATCTTTAACATTTGAATACTAAAATTATATGAGACTTTTTCCTTTCCACGATCCCCTGCTCATAGAAGCTGGTTGCGATGAAGCTGGGCGAGGCTGTTTAGCAGGACCTGTTTTTGCCGCCGCAGTCATATTGCCTAAAAATTTTAATGATGACGTTTTAAATGATTCCAAGTTGATGAGTGTCAAAAAACGCTTTTCTATGCGTCAAATCATTGAAGAGCAGGCATTGGCGTGGGGTGTCGGTATGGCAGACTTGGATGAAATAGCGGAGTTTAATATTGCCAATGCTTCGTATATAGCTATGAATAGAGCTATCCGAAATATGACCATTAAACCTGAGTTATTATTGATTGATGGCAAATATTTTAAATCCCAATTGAATATTCCTCATGTTTGCATCATAAAAGGCGATTCTAAATTTGCTTCCATAGCGGCTGCATCGGTACTTGCAAAGACCCACCGCGACGAATATATGCGCGACTTGACCCCTCAGTATCCACAATATGGATGGGATATTAATAAAGGTTATCCTACAAAAAAGCATCGGGAAGCGATAATGGAATATGGTACAACGCCACAACATCGCAAAAATTTCAGATTATTACCTGAAATAAAATTATTCAATGAAAAGCCGTTGAGAAAAAAAAGGTAAGAATATTTTTATAGGCATTCCCTCTTTGGGGGTCAGGGGGCTAAGGGCTTAAAAAATACAAACCACCGATGTGGATAACGGTGGTTCGTAGAAAAACAAACTATGAGAAAACAAAATAAATAATTCAAGATTTAATCAATACCCATTCAAATTGAGCTGAACATTTAGCTCTTTTTCAAGTTTATCAAGAACATCATTAGCTGGTACCAATTGACCTTTTTCAATGCGCTCGATGTTCATCTTAGTCAATCCTACTCTGGTAGCCAATTCCTTCTGAGAAATCTGTTTTTCCAAGCGTGCTATTTTAATTTGCTCGCTGATAGGGAAAATGATAGAATTTTCACGTTTTGAATCGGGTTTTGACTCATTTGTTTGGGGTGGGTAATTCAAAAAACTCGCTAAAAGAACGAGTAGACAAGCTGTAAAAATAAATTTTGACATGATGCAATGGTTTTGTTAATTTAATGAAATGATTTGGTTTTTTGGTTTTTATAAATCGTCTAAGCGATTTAATTCATATTTTTCAATAACGGAAATGAGCTTTTTGTCATAGGTAGCATCAGTAGCATAGCCATATTCTCTTAACCCCCTCGCCCAAGCCCGATAGTCTTTGCCGAATTTCAATAATTTGCGATAACTGTTTTTCATCAAAAAATGACTGTGTTCTCTCCAAGAATCCATAGACCCACCATATTTCCTAAAAAAGTCTTTATGATGATCGTCTGTAAAATTTGAGCAATGTCCTTTGGGGCAGCTTTTAGAAAAACATTTTATTCCAAAATGGTTGTTATTCCTCACTGCTAAAATGCTTGTACCCGAACGGCTTTCGATAATTGCCTGCGCCATACTAATGCTTGCAGGAATACCAAATTGATCCATTTCGGCTACTGCCGTATTGGAGAAATGTTCAATATAAGAGCGGACTTGTGATTCGCGCAAATCTTCGGGTGCGGCTGGCGATAAGTCATTGACGACTGTTCCCAAAGAGGCTTGTGTAGCGTAATCTTTATTGTGCTTGTCCGTGTATGTTTTCTCCTTACTTATCTTTTCTTCTGCAAAGTTAGTGGAATTAAAATTATACGCAATATCCTTTTTTAGTATAAATAACATAATTATCGCTAATATACATACTTTAGCAAATGTCATTACATACTTTTTTTCGAATATGCCCAGTGTGCGGCGTTCAAACTGATGCTGTAAAACAGCTTTGAAACGGTAGAATCCTTTGAGAATATGGTCGATATACTCTTTGAACGATTCATCAGGTGACGAACCATTGGAGTTTGGTGTTGGCTGAGGCACAATTGAATCTGCATCCTGCTTGAATACTACTTTCAAACCGCCGCTTTTTGAATTATTATTATTCATGATTGTTTGGTCTTTTAAAAACGAATTGTATCTTTACAATCTTAATTTTACATGGTTATGTTTTATAAAACATAATTGTAGAACAAATTTAAAACAAAAAGTTTTAATAACACAAATTATTTTATGCTTTTTCAACAATTTTTTTCAACAAGTTTTCAACACTTACTTTTTGCAATTTTAGTATTTCACTTTTTACCCCCTCAGTATTAAACAAATATAATGAACTTTTAGGCGATATTAAATTGATTTAAAGTCTTTTATAAAACATAAAATTTTATCATCTATTAAAAATTTAACTCCAAGCTATGGGCGAATTTTCAGAGAGTATCGTCAATCAAAGGTTCCGATTTGTGTTTGAAGAACTTGAAAAATCAAACAAAATTAAAGGCAAGAGCGATATTGCCTCCAAATTAGGAACGTACAACCACGTTATTAATTCTATCCTCAAAGGCGATAGGAATATAACGGTAGAGCAATTACATAAATTATTTAACATTTATGGCATCAGTGCTGATTATGTCTTTGGTTTCGCCGATGAGATGTTCCTCCCCGGCTTTGCTGATTTCCCTACGCGTGCCAAAAGTGAACGTGCTTTTGCAGGCAGACAGAACATTGTGCTCGTACCCGATCGCGCTATGGCAGGTTATGCGACAACAACCGATACCCCTCAGTATTTGGCTGAATTTCAGAAATTTACCATCCCAGGATTAGATGGCAACCTGATTGCTTTTGAAATCAGCGGCGATTCTATGATGCCCACTATCACTAACGGCGATATTGTAGTCTGTGAACCGCTTGAGCGCGGAGAGCCTATTCGCGACAATCAAGTATATGTGGTTGTGACCGATGTTGTCGTAGCCAAACGCATTCAGCAAGTGAAAAATGGCAGTAACTTGCGTGAAATGCGCTTGATTTCGGATAACGACCGTTATCAGCCTTACATCGTTTCGCCCGATGAGGTGCGCCAAATACTGAGAGTAAAATGTCGTCTCACTTCACATTCTATTCAATAGTTTTCGGCAAGGGTTTCGGTGGGGGTTTAGTAACCCGA
>JAYUUR010000505.1:0-8568 GCA_043754475.1 Saprospiraceae bacterium
TCTTTTAAGTGTTTTAAAACGGGTATAAATGAGTGACCAATATCGTGACTGATGATATTGTAAGGGCTGTCAGCCATATCTAAAGTGAGGGTGACTATATTATGGGTATCTTTTTCGTAGCGAATCATAAGTAGAGATTAGATAAATAGACGTTAGATATTAGACCGTTAAAGTAGAACAAATCTACAAATCTTTTAAACTTTTAGGTCTGGTTTTTATCTCCCACCGAAAGCCTTTTAATTTCAACTCATCGTGATTGGTTGTGCGCATGGGCAATGCTTTGGCTTTGGGTTGCGTATAGAATTTGAGGGTTTCCACTTTATTATTGCCGAAGAAAATGAGCATTTCGGAGCAATCCACTTTATTGACATTGATGTAGGCATTTTGATCATCTAAAGCATAATAGACTGATTCGGCATTTCCCTCAGTCAACATACGCCGAATATCATCGCCTTCAAAGAATGCAGTCACTTCACGCCCTTTGATTTGATTGTAATAAATCTCATCGCGAGAATTAATAATTAAAGCATTGTTTTTTAAGAAAACTCGATCTATCTTCTTGTCTTTCAATAAGATACGGATAGTGTCTGCTACCATTTGAGACGTATCTGACCAAATAATGGGATTTCTGAAAAGCCTGAAAATAGAGTCCTGTTGAGAAAAAGTGAGGGAATCACAAGTACTTTGAAAATTCGATTTATACATCCGCACTTTATAATATGCGAGCAAATTTCGATTCGTATCTAAGGCATTTTGTTTAAATGAAACAATGGTATCCGCCCGCAACCAAAGGGTATCCGTATCAATCAGCGAAGTCAAAATAGGGCGACCACCGCTGGCTTTTATATAATCTTTCCGTTGGTCGTAATTCATTGTTTCACATACAATCGAGCTTTTCGCAGCGGTATCTTGCCAAAAGACATTGCCCTTGGCGATGCCGATACTGTCTTTGAAATCAACGAAATCCGCTACGAGTATTTGATTGTCGTTGACAATTTTTGAGCGTCCGCGAGTGGAGTAAGTTTTAGATTTGGCGTTGACATTGATAGTATCTGACACAACATTTTGTTTATCATCTTTATAACGAGCATTGCCTTCGAGTTGGCTGACTTCCGTTTCTCGATTGTAGCGAATGGTATTAGCTCGGGCTTCGCGGATGCTATCCATCGAAAAAGCATTGCCGCGTAGTTCAATGACCTTTGTTTTGCCATCATAAAACATAGAATCGGAGGTTGCCACTTGATCGCGCTTTTTATACTGAGGGGATGGATACAACTCGGCTTTTTCATTGGGTAAATCATAAAAGCCCCCCTCAGTATAAAACTGTGCGGTGTCTTTCATGTATATAAGAGTGGGTGCGAGGAAATATGCCGTATTGGTTTTTGTATTAAAACGCAGGGTATCGGTTTTTAAATCAAAATCCTTATCGGCTACAATGACTTGGTCCTTGAAAAATGCTTCGTTGGACTGAACAAAGAACTGACCTCTTCGGCTCGTTAGTTGAGTACCGCCATTGTCGAGGGTAGATTTTGTTGTGTAAGTGGCAACTTTTGTATTTAAATTGTAATTTAATTTATTAGTAAAAAGTTTTTTATTATTATTATCCAAAATAACATCGCCAAAAAGGTCTGCGCTACGTATAAAACCAAAATAACGCAACGAATCGGCAAAAATATTCAACGAATCACCTTGCTTGATGACAACGTTACCGCGCGCAAACACGTTACTGTTATTGTCTAAAATAGCGGAATCGCAATAGAGAATGGCATCTTTATGTTGTAATTTGACATTGCCTTTAAATTTTTGGACAGTCTCATTCTTTAACACAAGAAATTCTCCGAAATCGGCATGCAAAATTTTGACCTGCGCCGTATCATTAGCAGGCGGTTGTGCCCCCGGGTATTGAGCCAACGATTTATGTGAGCATAAAATAGAAATCAAGAATAAAATAAACCTTGCAAGCGGTTGAAGTTGTCCTAAAGTTTTTATTATAAAAAAAAACACCTTATTTTTATCAATCATTTTAAAAATTTGAGCTGCAAAATTAACGATTCAAGCTCAATTCTGTTGCCTCACCTTCAAAATACTGAGGGGTATGTTAAACTTGATATTTTTTTTAATATAATTTTAGATTTAAATGCAGATAATATCTATTTTGCATCTAAAATCATTCAATACATCATTTTAGAATAAATTTATAATAAAAAACTGATTTTCTTAAAACATAAAAATAATCCATGTATTTGAACCGACATCTACTTATTGCCTTGTCGCTGTTTGTTTTTACCACTGCTAAAGCGCAAGAGTATATCCATTTTTCGCAATTTACCTATTTGCCGCTCTCTGTCAATCCGGCTCAAGCAGGTCTTTTTGAAGGCTCTTACCGAGTAGGCGGTTTGTTTAAAAGCCATCGACAAACGGGCACTTTCAAGGGTTCGCAAACGCCAGTCATTTATGCTGATGTGCCGATTGGCGGCTTTCGAAAGCAAGATTGGATTGGTATCGGCTTGAATTTGCATCGCGATGGTGCGGGTTCTGCTTTACTCAATAATACTTTAGTGGCTATCAATGGCGCATATCATATGGGCATGGACATGAAACAAAATACTGTTTTGTCCTTCGGCGTTCAAGCAGGCTATAATCAACGCAATATTGACAAAAGCAAATTGACTTTTCAAGACGGTATTTTGAAAGGTAATAGTGCTGATTTAGCTTTGATTGATGATCAAAATAAAAGCTATACCCTTATTAATGTCGGCGTTAATTTGCGCTCGAAAGCCAGTAAGACAACGACTTTTAATATAGGCTTATCGGTGGATAATATTGTGGGTGCGAAATATAATTTGCTGACGAGCACTGTGGCTAAGTTGCCACGCCGCTTCAATTTATACAGCACATTGGATGTTGCCTTGAATAAACGGATCTCTTTGAATCCGGCAGTCATTTTTCGTACAACGGCTGGCACGAGTGAAATCATGGTTCATGCAGTAGGCGGTGTTAAGCTCGATCCTAAAAAAAATATTAGCGTCAAAGGTGGTTTAGGCTATCGCGTAGGCGATGCAGCGCAATTGCTTTTGGGTATGGACTATGGTGATATTCGCATAGGGGCATCCTACGATTACACTCTTTCAAGTGGACTCAGAGATGCGAATGCTAAAAACGGTTTTGAAATCGCTATTGGCTATATTGGAAAAATATTCCGTACGAAGCAACCGCCGCCGGTGATTCTTTGCCCGCGTTATTAATTCATGAAAGTTGAAAAAAACTAAAGTGTAACTGTTATGCGTTACATATTTGCGGAACTGGCGTTCCGTTCTACTATTAAAAATTTGGTAATGAAACTCAAAAATATCTTCCTATTTATTTTAATATCCTCAGCGTTGTCGAATGTCTTTTCGCAACCTTTGCGCTCTACTCGCCCTGAATTTTCCTTGAAAATAGCAGAAGAAAGCTTGGCGAAAAATGATTATTACAATGCCCTCGAATGGTATGAAAAATACTACGAGCAAACCAAAGACCGCAGCGTCGGCTATCAAATCGCTGTTTTGCAAATGCAATTGCGTGATTATACAAAAGCTGAATCAGCGTTTGCCAGAGTATTGCAACGTGATAAAAAAGCGACAGGAGAGGTCAATCCTGATGCGCGTTTTTACTACGCGCAAATGCAAAAGATGACTGAAAAATATGAAGAAGCTATTTTAACTTTTGAGGATTTTATAAAAGAATCGAAAGATGAAAATAAAATAGCTTTGGCTAAAACAGAAATTGCTGGTGCGAAGATGGCAATGAAAATGAAGGAAAACCTCACACTCATTGTTGCCAATGCAGGTACTAAAATCAACTCGCCGAATAACGAATACTCCCCCTCAGTATCTAACGATGGAAATGCCCTTTATTTCACCAGTTTTCGAAATGAAAAGCTGATTACCCTCGATGGAAAAGAAGGCGATTATTTTTCTAAAGTGATGCGGTCAGATAAATCACCGCGTGGTATTTGGACGGATGCAGAGCCGATTGGCGGCGATATTAATCGGATAGGCAGTCATCAAGGCAGTGTTTATATCACGCCTAATGGCAATGTCATGTATTTCACACGTATTGAGTTGAACGGCAACGATGTATCTAAAAGTACGCTCTTTTATGCCACTAAACAAGGCGATACATGGTCTCCATCAAATGAAGTCAAAGGCATCAATGGCAATTATATGGTGAAACACCCTTGCATTGGTGAGTTGTATGAGAAAGAAGTTTTGTTTTTCTGTGCTAATATGGAGGGCAGCAAAGGCGGCTTCGATATTTATTATGCGACTAAAAAGGAAGATGGCTCTTTTGATGCACCTATTAATTTGGGCAACATAGTTAATACCATTGGTGACGAAGAAACACCTTATTATAAAGAAGGCAAATTGTATTTCAGCTCAACAGGGCATCCCAGCTTAGGTGGTTTTGACGTTTTTTCAACCGTTTGGAATGGTACAGCTTGGTCAACGCCTGAAAACTTGGGTAAAGGCATTAATTCATCTACCAACGATCGCTATTTTAATATGGACTCTGACGGCAGCATTTATTTGTTATCTAATCGCCCTGGTGGACGCTCTTTGAAAAGCAAAACTTGTTGTGAAGATATTTATATTTTGAAAAAAGAACCGCTCAAGGTTAATCTCATCGTTACGACTACAAATGTTCAAAGCAAGCCACTCGCAGGTTTGAATTATAGCTTTATGGAAATAGCCGGTGGCAAACCCGGAGCGCCCGATGCACAAACGGCGGATTCTTATCGCACTGATTTATTGCCTAAAAAAGCCTACATGATTATCACAGCGAAAACAGGGTATTACAGCGATACCACTCAGTTTAATACTATGGATGTGAAGGAAAACACAACCATTAATAAGAAAATTGTGTTAAAACCATTACCGATTATTTCGGCATCTTTAGTAGCAAAAACAATGGCGGGCGATAAACCCCTCAGTAATGTGAACTATCAATTAGTAGAGTTGGCAAGCAAAAAGACAGATACTAAAGCGTCTTTAGATGTTTACAGCAGTGCTTTGACACTTAATAAACAGTATATGATTATCGCTTCTAAAGGTGGTTATACGTCTGATACTGTTAAATTTAATACAAATGATATAAAAGAAACAACGGAAATAGAAAAAGTATTAATTTTGAAGCCGAAAGTCATAACCGTTAAACGCAACGAACGCATTAAGCTCGAAAATATCTATTACAAATTGGATAAATTCGCTGCTAATGATGTAGATATGGAAAATTGGGATTTGGCGCGTCAATCATTGGATTTCCTTTACAATATTATGGTGAAATATCCGGATATGGTGATTGAACTCAGCTCACATACGGATTCACGCGGTTCTGATAAATACAATTTAGAACTCTCGCAAAAGCGGGCAGTAGAAGCAGAGAAATACTTGAATGCTAAAGGGATTGAAAAAACCCGCATCGTTGCCAAAGGATATGGAGAAACACGCTTAATCAATGAATGTAAAAACGGCGTAAAATGTTCGGAAGAACAACACCTCCAAAACCGACGAACTGAATTTAGAATACTTTCGGGTCCGACGACCATCGAAATAACGGAGCAGCAATCTGCGACAAACAACTAATGTTATGTTATGGAAAACGGGAACGCCTCAAAACGTTCCCGTAACTTTTTAACAAATAAAAACTAAAGAATGAAATTTACAGAGTATGCCTACAAAAGACCTAACTTAAAACGTGTTTCTACCAATTTTCAAAAACTCATCAATGACTTCAGTAACGCCACAACTTTTGAAGATGCTGAAACGGCTGTCACTAAAATAAACCGCATCCGCCGTGATTTTACTTCAATGGCATCTATTGGTCAGATTCGACACACCATTAATACCCTCGATGCGCATTACGATGTTGAAAATAAATTCTACGATGAAAATTCGCCTGTATTTGAAGCCTTAGTGATGGAATTTTATCAAAAACTCATTGTCTCTCCCTATCGCATTCATTTGGAAGAAAAATGGGGCAAGCAACTATTTACCATCGCTGAATTAGGTATAAAAACGTTTCAACCCAGCATTCTCACGCTGTTACAAGAAGAAAATAAACTGGCAAGCGAGTATGTGAAAATAAAAGCAAGTGCACAGATTGACTTTCAAGAGCAGACCTATAATCTCTCTTCAATAGCCCCTTTGGAGACGGATTCTAACCGCTCGACCCGACAAGCAGCCGTTGAAGCCAAATGGCAATTCTTCGCTGATAATGCAACTGCAGTTGAAAAAATATTTGATGATTTAGTAAAAATTAGACATAAAATTGCTTTGGAATTGGGCTACAAAAACTTTGTCGAATTGGGCTATGCGCGGATGTTGCGTTCAGATTACAATGCTGAGAAGGTGGCTAATTTCAGAAAGCAAGTAAAAGATTTCATTGTCCCCATTGCAGGGCGTTTGTATGAGCGACAACGCAAGCGTTTGGGCATTGAAAAGTTGTATTTTTATGATGAAGATTACCGCTTCAAATCCGGCAATGCCAAACCGAAAGGCTCACCCGACGATATACTGAGGGGTGCCGATAAAATGTACGCCGAGCTTTCCAAAGACACCGATAAGTTTTTTCGCTTCATGCGAGACAACGACCTCATGGATTTGGTTGCGAAAGATGGCAAAGCGACAGGCGGCTATTGCACTTTTGTAGGAAAATACGGTGCGCCCTATATTTTCTCCAATTTCAATGGTACAAGTGGCGACATTGATGTATTGACGCACGAAGCAGGTCATGCTTTTCAAGTTTATTCAAGCAGAGACGCTGGTATTTTTGAATACCACTGGCCCACTTACGAAGCCTGCGAAATCCATTCAATGAGCATGGAGTTTTTTACTTGGCCCTGGATGAACCTGTTCTTTGGGGAAGATACTGAGAAATATCATTTTGCTCATTTGACAGCAGCGTTGCAATTCTTACCGTATGGCGTAGCAGTAGATGAATTTCAACATTTTGTTTATGAAAATCCCGAAGTGACCCCCTCAGTACGAAACGATAAATGGCGTGAAATAGAGCAGAAATACTTGCCGCATCGCCATTACAATGGCAATCCATTCCTTGAAAGCGGAGCATTTTGGCAGAAGCAAGGGCATATTTTCAGCACGCCTTTTTACTATATTGATTACACATTGGCTCAAATATGCGCTTTTCAATTTTGGAAAAAAGATAGAGAAGACCATAAAAATGCTTGGAAAGATTATGTTCGCCTGTGCAAAGCCGGCGGCAGTCAATCTTTTCTCAACCTTGTAAAATTAGCGAACCTACGCTCGCCTTTTGATGATGGTTGCGTTGAGTCTGTTGTCGGTGAAATCACTAAATGGTTGGATAGTGTAGATGATAGTCAGTTTTAATCAATGAAAAAAAATCAGCAAAAATCAGTTGCATCAGCGTCAGCTGTGTTCCAATGCACTACAAATGGCAATTTTGATTCTTAAAATATTAAATCCAACCCTACGTTTTACAATCAATTAATTCAAATTTTAAAATAAAAAAAATAAGAGATATGAAAAGCAAGCTATTTAAATGTTTAATTGCTCTGATGTTAATGATGCCTTTTGGTTTGATGGCTCAAAGTGGTACTACTACCAAGACAACGACGACAACAACTAAAACAACAACCACCAAGAAACCCGTTAAAAAGAAAACAACTTCAACGGCTTCTAAAACTAAAACAACAACGCCCGCTGCCCCCGCTGAAAAAATGCCCGTGATGACATTTGCTTCAAAATTCACCGACTTCGGCAAAGTCAAAACAGGCGATATGCCTACCATGACTTATGAATTTACGAATACCGGCAATATGCCTTTAGACATTGAAATATGCACAGGCTGCGAATGTACCGAAATCGATTGGACAAAGACAACCGTACAACCCGGTGAAAAAGGGTTTGTAAAGGCAGTTTTTAATACAGTAAAAGCAGAAAAGGAAGACCATAAAAAGCAATTAACAAAATACGTCGATATTATTTTGAAGCAGTCGCATCCTAAAAGCGGCTATCCACTTGTCGAATCTGTGAAGTTTGATGTGTTTATTGTTGATTAAAACTTATATGATTTATACCAAACATAATCTTACTGATACCATCGTCGCCCTCGCTACGCCACCTGGCATTGGCGCAATAGGCGTCATCCGCTTATCAGGATATGAAGCCATTAATATAGCAGATGTTGTTTTTCATGGTAAAAAACTGGTAAAACAAGCGACTCATACCGCTCATTTCGGTACTATTCGAGATGAAAATGAGAAAATAATAGACGAAGTGCTGGCAACTGTTTTCATAGCACCCAAATCTTATACAAGAGAAAATACTGTCGAAATCTCTTGTCATGGTTCACCTTATATTCATCAACAAATCATTCAACTCCTCATACGCAAAGGCGCACGATTGGCACAGCCGGGCGAGTTCACCCTCCGCGCCTTCATGAACGGTCAAATAGACCTCAGCCAAGCAGAAGCCGTAGCTGACTTGATAGCTTCAACCAGCGAAGCGGCGCACGATATGGCGATGCAACAACTGAGGGGGGGCATAT
>JAYUUR010000506.1:0-8537 GCA_043754475.1 Saprospiraceae bacterium
ATAGCCTCCGGTTCATCAAATTGAAGGCGTTGGAAGTTGACAATTTCAAAAGGCAGGGAAGTGGTTTGCACATAAGGCGTATCAGTGAGTAAAGCTGCCCTTTTGATGACATTTTTCAACTCTCGAATATTGCCAAACCAGCTGTAATTCAAAAATATATGCGCCACATCGTCGCTTAGTCCATTAATATGTTTACCAAGTTCTTGGCAAGTTTCTTTCAAAAAATGATTAGCCAAAAGCAAAATGTCATCTTTTCGCTCGCGCAAAGGTGGTACATCAATGCTAAATTCGTTGAAACGGTGGTACAAATCTTCTCTAAATTTACCTCGTCGAACGGCTTCTGACAACCTTTCATTACTGGCTACAATGATGCGCACATCCAAATCTATTTCTTTTGTAGAGCCAATGCGTTTCATTTTGCGCTCTTGCACAATGCGCAACAGAGCTATTTGCACATCATAAGTCAGATTGGAGACTTCATCTAAGAAAATAGTGCCGCCGTTTGCCAATTCAAAATGCCCGATTTTTGTTGCCAAAGCCCCTGTAAATGCGCCTTTTTCATGCCCAAAAAGCTCACTATTGGCTAAGTCTTTAGAAATAGCCCCACAATCCATCGCTACAAAAGGCTGTTTACGCCGCTTGCTTTGGTCGTGTATCATCTTTGCGATGGATTCTTTACCCGAGCCGCTTTCGCCATAAATAATGACGCTGTAATTGGTGGGTGCTACCAAACTGACTTGACGATACAAGGCGTTGGCTTGCACGCTATCGCCTGCTACGTAGGCGTTAGAAATCATCTTTTTAGGGCTTGATACTGAGGGGGTGCTGGATGGTGGAGGAGTTTCAATCTTGCTGTTATCTTCATTTTCTGAAGTGAAAACAGGCTCATTTTGTTTGGGTGCATCCAAAGCGCGCTTGATAGTCAGAAGAATTTCATCAGGGAAAAGCGGCTTGGTTATATAATCAAAGGCACCCAATTTGATGACATTCACCGCCATGCGAATATCGGAATAACCCGTGATGACGATGACGGGTAGAGTAGGGGATTGGGCTTTAATGCTTTGCAGTACCGCGCTGCCTTCCATATCGCCGAGCCGAAAATCGGTTAGTACGACATCAAATGCTTCTTTTTCAAGTATTGCTAATCCCGATGCACCGCTATTAACCGCCACGACCTCAAAGTCATGCCTTTTCAAAAAGCGTTGCAACAACAAACAGATATCTGGATCATCATCTATAACTAATATTTTTTTCATCATCATTCAACTATTAGTAAAAAGACTGTATAAATGGGCTAAATACTGAGGGGGTGCTATTAGTGAAAAGTGAATAATGAAAAGTGAAAAGTTTGCACAATTTATCATTCATCATTCATCATTCATCATTCATCATTCATCATTCATCATTCATCATTTTCCTACATGCTACGCCTCAACTTCAACATTGGAATATTCATGCGTTCGCGATATTTAGCCACTGTTCGGCGGGCAATGTTGAAGCCGAGTTTTTCGAGGGCATCAGTCAGTTCTTGATCGCTGGCAGGGTGCAATTTATCTTCATTGGCAATCAAATCCGCTATAATATCCTGCACAACTTTAGTAGAAATTTCATTACCCTCATCATTAGTAGTGGATTGAGAAAAAAGGTCTTTCAATTTAATCAATCCAAAATCTGTTTGGGCATATTTCGTACTTGTTACGCGTGAGATGGTAGAAGGGTCGAGCTGACATCTATCCGCCACATTTTTCAAAATCATGGGTTTCAGAAGTCGAATATCACCCGTTTTGAAATACTCACTTTGAATAGCCACGATGGCTTTGATGGTTTCAAACATTGAGTTTTCACGCTGCCGAATAGCCTCCACAAGGTTTTGAGCAGCATTTACTTTGCTGCGTAAATATTGGGCAACCGCTCTATTTGATTTGTTTTTACGGTCTTTTTCAAGCTTTTCGACCATAGTAACCATTGTATCGTTAATCCTCAACTCTGTTTGAAACTGCTTGCCATTTAAGGAGACAACCAAATCGTCGCCATCTTTTTGAATGATAAACTCAGGAATAATGGTTGATTTGGCATTGCCGACAGACACATCTTCCGTCACAGGCTTGGGGCGCAGCTTGCCGATAGCCTGAATAGCATCATGGAGTTCAGTCTCATCTACATTGAGTTTGGTACGCAATTTTTCAAAATGGCGGTGGCTCAATAAATCAAAATATTGGTCAACAATTTTAAAAGCCAATGTAGAGGCAGGACAGGCTTTGGCTTCATCGAGTTGGATAAGCAGGCACTCACGCAGGTCGCGTGCGCCCACGCCAAGCGGCTCTAATTGCTGCACCAACAGCAAAGCCTCATTCAATTCTGCTTCTTCAACGTATATATTTTGACGAAAAGACATATAATCGGCAATATCTGCCAAAGGAATTCGGAGGTAGCCATCGTCGTCGAGATTATCGACCAAGTATTTTGCTAACTCGATTTTTTCAGGTTCCGCTTGTATAAAATCGAGCCTTTCTTTTAGATTTTCTCTAAAAGTAGTGCCTTGTTCTATTTGAAAATGGGTGGTAGGTGCTTCTTGATAATAACTTTCACGTTCATAGTCCGATAAATCATCAGATTCGACCCTCCCCTCAGTATCGGTATCCATATCGCTATCAAATTCCCCGATTGCCGTTTCGATGGATTCGGTTTCGCCGTTTTCTACTTCTTCTAAAACAGGATTTTCAATCAGTTCGTCCTTAATTTTTTGAGCCAATTCAAGGGCATTCAATTGCAGCAAGCCCAAAACTTGTAACTGCTGCGGGGAGAGGCGCATCAGATGGCTTTGCTGTTGGGTTTGAGAGAAAGAAGACATGATTTTATTTTTATTGAATCGTTAGTTAATTAAGTTTAAATTTAAATTACAGGTTTTGAATTTGAAGATTTTTAGAATAATAACAGATAAAAACTAAACAAAAGAATTAAAGAATAGTTACTTTAGAAAATCAACACGCCAAAATATGGAAAAACGCATTACCATCATTTTTTATGCTTCGGTTTTACTACTTCTAAGTATTGCCCTTTTATCCTATCGCAGCCTCCAATCGCTGGTAACGTACAGTGAACGAGCGCAGTCTTCAACAGAAAAATTATTTTTGGCAGAATCACTCATGTCGGATTTAAAAGATGCCGAAACAGGGCAACGCGGTTATTTACTTACACGCGATAAGGATTATTTAGAGCCTTATTATGGCAAATTTGCGCTTGTTAATCTCAAAATGGATTCTCTTTCTACTAAAATGTATGCGGACAATAAACCCATGAAACGCCTTTTCGATACCTTACGGATGACGTCGAACCATCGGTTTGTAGCAATAGAAAACGTCATAAAGCATTTTGAAAAGAACAATCTAAAAAGCAATGATACCATTTTAGAACTGATGAAACAAGGCAAAACTGAAATGGATAATGCCAGAATTTTGATAAGTAAGATTCAAAATTCTGAAAGAGCTGATTTGGCACATGAACTGCCTCAAAGCCGCCGACTTTTTCAAGCTATGCCTATTTATACTTTAGTTTCTACTATTGTTGCCTTATTTTTCATTGCTATTGCTTTTGTTTTAATCAATAAACAAATCAAACAACTTGATCAATACCGAACAGAGCTTGAGCAAAAGGTGGAAGAACTGAACCAATCGAATAAAGAACTTGAAAATTTTGCCTTCATTGCTTCGCATGATTTGCAAGAGCCACTTCGAAAAACAATGACTTTTGCTGACCGCCTTCAAAAAAAATACGGCAATGAAATGAATCAAGACGTTCAATTTTTGACGGCTCGTATCACCGATTCTGTTGCGCGTATGCGCCAGCTTGTTGATGACTTATTGGCTTTTTCTCGTTTTTTTCAAAAAGATCTCTTGCAAAAACAGCCCGTTTCACTACAAAAAACGCTGGAACAAATGTTCGATGAATTTGCAGAACCGCTGCGCGAGTGCCATGCTACTTTTAACATTGCACCTAATTTACCAAATATATCCGCTGTACCGTCTCACGTAATGCAACTATTTTCAAATTTGTTGAGCAACAGCATCAAGTTTGCTCAAGCGGAAATGCCTTTACATATTAATATCCAATATGATATTGCCAAAGTGCCTGACTCTTTGCAAAGCGCATTAAGAACAGGCGTTTCAAAGGCTTCATTGAGCAGCGACTACCATAAAATATCTTTTTCGGACAATGGTATTGGCTTTGACAACGTTTATATTGATAAAATCTTCAAACTTTTCCAACGTCTTCACAACCGCGAACAATATCAAGGCTCAGGTTTGGGCTTAGCCATTTGTCAAAAAATAGTGGCTTATCATGGCGGTTTCATCGAAGCTGAAGGTCATCCTTTACAAGGTGCTACTTTTACCATTTATTTGCCTATTAACACATAATTCCGATAAATTACAGTTTTTTAATGCCATCTGGCTTGTTTAAAATGTAAAAAAATTGGACTTTTACCAAAAATTAAACCGCTTACATATGAGCCATCAACATTTAAATATACTTATTGCTGACGATGATGCCGATGATCGCTATTTGCTGAAAGTGGCTATTGAAGAAAGTGGTATCAATTCTGTAGCCTTTTTCGTGGAAGATGGCATTGATGTCCTTGATTTTTTAAATCGAAAAGGCAAATATACCGATGAAAAACTGCAACCCGACATTATACTGCTCGACCTCAATATGCCTAAAAAAGATGGTCGTCAAACCCTCAAAGAACTAAAAGAGAATAGCCTTTTTAAAGGTATTCCCGTTATTATTTTTACAACTTCCAAATCGCCAGACGATATTAGGAGTGCTTATTTGGCTGGTGCTAATTCATATATCACAAAACCTTCTTCTTTCGACCAATTGACTGAAATCGTACAAACCATCGGTAAATATTGGTCAAGTTCTTTACTCATCCGTTCTTAATGAGATATTAGATATTGAGATATTAGATAATTTTAACTTGTCTATTGTCTAACATCTACTCATCTAACATCTACTTTCTTCGACCACAAACGGCGTATATTTCCTGCAATGACCGGATAATATTTCACCAAAACAGGTAAACCCAAGACGGTTACCATCTTGAGTAAAGGGTTTTTAATCATTTTTGATACCAACCAAGCCGAACCATACTCTATGCCCGTTTGAACCAAACCATTGGTAGGCATCCAAGAAGCTACCTTACCATTGCTACTACCATTGTGATGGTTCGATGAAAACACACTACTGATTAATTTTTTGCCTAAGAAGGCACCAATACTGAGGGGGGTCAAGTGACTCGCGATGATTCGAAAATCATGCGCTAAAGCCGCTCGTTCTTCTCCAATTTCGCTGACTAAACGCGCCTTTTCAGCTTGTAGCTCTTGTAAGTTTTTAATCTTCTTCATCTTGATAAAGGGTATTTACGATTTTATCAATAACTGCTGATCTAATAATATTACGCGCCACATAGACAATAATGCCCAATACCGCAAACACAATCAAAGCCGTGTATAAAAAACCTAAAGCATAACTGCCTACCCATGTGCTGATGGCAAAAGCCAAGCTGATGCACAACATAATGATGAACACCATCAAGACGCCAAAAAATGCCAAACCTGTAAACAAAAAAGACGCTAAGCCCGATATTTTGTCGGCAGCTTTGAGCGTCATTAGATTCCATGATTTTTCGGCATAGTCAAACACATTTTCAGCAAGGCGTTCGGCGGTAGATTTTTTTTCAATGGTTTCGATTTCCATCAGTCAATTTTTAACTTTTTTAATAAAATTATGGGGGAAAAGCGGAGCGTCTGATTTATCAAACGCTCCGACGTACTCTCGCAAGCAATAATTAATTATGAATATTGCTTCTGCGGAGTATTTTTGTTGTAATAGCTTTCTCCGTCTTTTTGAGCATCTTTAACGGCTGTTTTACCATTTTCAATGGTTTCTTTCGCCGTAGATTTCACATCGGCGGCCACTTCAGTTGCCGCAGCTTTTGTCTTTTTCCATGCTTTTTGACCTTCACTTAATAGGTGTGTCAAAAAATCATCCATCTCATCTTGTGCCACCTCTACAGTGTCAACTGCACGACCTTTGAGCTTATTCCACGACTTTCTACCTTCAGAAACCATGTCGCTCAATGAATCTTCTGCGCCTTGTTTGCTTTTCATGATTTTGCCACGAGTTTCTTCACCAGAAGCTGGTGCCAAAAGAAGAGCTGCTACTGCGCCAACTGCTGCTCCAGCGAGGAAGTTGGAAATATTTTTTACTGATACCATGTGAGAAAATTTTAGTATTGTGATAAAATAAAATTTTAATTCAATTAAATAATGACTTTGACCGCAACATCCATTTAAGCATCCTTAAAAAATGACGGTCACGTTTCTATATACAATAAAATCATTCCATTGCTCGCAAAAGCCTGTTATTATGAAATGTCATTAAATTTTAATGAAATACTTACCCCATGTGTAGAAAAGTGTAGAAAAAATTGCACAAGCTGAACTGCTTTTTATATGGAATGGTTTTTTATTTTAAAAAAAGCAACAGATTATATAAAATACATAATTAAAAAAATGGAATATTTAGCCCTTATTATAGATGATGAAGAGGATGTATGCTTGCTTTTGAAACGCTTTTTACAAAAAAACGGCATGGTAGCAGATTATGCTCACACGATTAAAGAAGGAATGATTAAGATGAAAGCTGGACATCCGCAGCTTATTTTATTGGATAATAACTTGCCCGATGGTTTCGGCGTTCAGCAGATTGCCAATATAAAACACGAGGTGAATGATGCTCAGGTGATACTCGTTTCTGCTATGACTCACCTCGATGATGAAGCGCGGACAGCGGGTGCCGATGGCTTTTTAGCAAAACCGCTTTCATTTGGCAAACTCAAAGAGTTGATGCAGAAAATGCCGTTTTATATGGCACTACGCAAGTGATACCCCCTCAGTATAATTGCCTTTTACCGCATATTATGCGGTAAAAAAAATAGCGCATTTCTGATACAATTCAGATACGCGCTATTTCAACGAAGGACACAATTTCTATAAAACATGAGAGAAAAGATTCAATTTAAAAATATATAGTTGATAATCATTTTAATAAAAAAAGTATGCGAGGCACTTTAATCTGACAATGTGTGGAATTCATGCCCCATAAAATAACCTTTTTCCTATAAAAGAGGTTGTTATTCCCCAGATAAGGACAATATTAAGGCACAATGAGGCTTGGTTTAATTATTTTATAACATTCAATAGATTTTTAAAACTTTTACAATACTTGTAACCATTTACTAAATTTAAAAAAATAAACTTATGAAAATTACAAAAGCTCTTGCGATATTCGGATTAAGCCTAATTGCGATGAATGTTTCAACGGCTCAGGTTTCGATTAAAGGCGGTGTTAATTTTGCCAGTTTTTCTGAGAAGCCTTTTGAGTCCAATATTAAAGACTATAAATCCAACTCAGTGGTTGGGTGGCAAGGAGGATTAGCTTTCAATGTGCCTATTGGTAACATTGTATCTATCCAACCTGAAGTATTGTACATTCAGAAAGGCGGTAAATCTCAGTTTGTAGTCAACGAAAACAATCAAATAATCCGCGAACGATTCGTTAATTACGTTGAAATTCCAGTTTTATTGAAACTCAACTTTGGTTCGCAGGACAACACTGGTGTAGGAGTTTATTTGGATGGTGGTCCGTATTTAGGATTGGGCATCAGTGGTAAAGTGAAGACTTCCACGACTATACTCGGCGTAACAACTGTAGATGAAAAGAAAGTCAGCTATAGCAATGATAGCAATAGTGAGCGCCAAAGCAGAGCAGATTTTGGTCTATCATTCGGCGGAGGTATAAAAATAAGCCGTGTGACGGTAGATTTACGCTATAATTTAGGTATCAATAACATTCTTGATACTGATGCTAATAATAGCAATGACAACAATCCGTATCTCCGAAATAGGGGCATTGGATTGACATTAGGTTACCAATTTTGATTCGTGTTAGTTAATAAGTACAGGGTTTTTCACTAATTGTTGCTCCCTCAGTATCAGCTCGATATTGAGGGGCGATTTTTTTTAGTAGAACTTCAAGCGGGCTTGAGCCGCTCATTGTAAGCATGTTCTATCAAATCGAAAGTAGTGATGATACCCACTAATTTATCTTTTTCTACTACAGGCAAAGCATGAAAATAATTCTGAGAAAACAATGCCGCCGCCTTTCCAACCGCATCGCTTGGCGATAAAGTGACCACATCCTTAGTCATTATTTCCTCTGCTAATAGTGAACGCAGCAACTTGTCATTATACATTTCGTTGGATTTGGATTGAAATAAATCAATACAATGAGTGATGCGATACACATCAATTTTGCTAATCATGCCCACCAATTTCTCTCCATCTACTACGGGCAAGTGATGGAAACTGTTGTTGTTATGAAATAATTCATAAATTTTATCGGCAGTCATATTGGGTGACACAGTAGTCACGTACCGCGTCATGATGTCTGAAATTAAAGCAGTCGGCTTCATATTT
>JAYUUR010000507.1:0-2868 GCA_043754475.1 Saprospiraceae bacterium
CTCGCACATTTGTAGGCTCTATTAAAACGTTCGAGTCCTCTGGACTCGTGAAACGCTGGGTTTTGTTCATTATTCTACAAACGTATGAGTCCGCTGGACTCTTGAAATTATGTAAGAATTTGCTTGCTTTTACAAGGTTTACTAAAGCAAATCCACCGCTAATTGTTTCAAATCCAAACCTGCAAATGTACCCGATGTCATCAAAAGCAGGTTTTTATTTTGAAACGAATATTGTTTTAAAAACTGTATAAACAATTGATTATCAGTAAAAATATGTAAATTTGGATTGTTAAAAAACGTTTTAACTTCGTCTATACTGAGGGGGGGCATTTTTTTCATTGCCAAAGTATGTTCATTAAAAAACACGACTGCAATATCCGCTGCATCCATCGCACCTTGATATTGCGGTAAAAAAGATTTGTTCAAACTGCTGAAAGTATGCAATTCCAAACATGCCACTAATTGCCTATCTTTAAATTGCGCTTTCACCGCTTGAACAGTTGCTTTCACTTTTGACGGAGCATGAGCAAAATCCAAATAAGCGATGCTACTATTTGTTTTAAAAAGTGTTTGCAAACGTTTAGCTGCGCCTTTAAAAGTTTGAATGGCGTCAAAAAATTGAGCATCGGAAATGCCAATTTCACGGCAAACATAATACGCTGCTTTCAAATTTTCTAAATTATGCTTACCAAATATTTCAAGTGGGATTTCCTGTTTATTGTCTGTAATGAGGTACGTTTTATTGTTTTTGACCAAATGGTCAAATGCATCATAAGCCATGGTTTCGCAAGGGCTGACAGCCGCTATTTTTTCTAAATCAGCATCATGTTTGTAATAAAATAGTTTACCATTTTCATCAATTGTTTTAATAAAAATAGTAAACTGCTCTACGTAATTTTCATATGTCGGAAAAACATTCATGTGATCCCACGCAATGCCCGTAATGACAGCAATATGCGGATGATAATGGTGAATTTTAGGCACTAAATCAATAGGCGAGGAAAGATATTCATCGCCTTCGATAATCATTATGGGCGCATCGGATAGTTTAACCATTTGGTCAAAACCTTCTGACATTGCACCAACGAGGTAATCGTAGTCCGTTTTACAGGCTTTCAAAACGTGCATAATCATAGAAGTTGTCGTCGTTTTTCCATGACTACCGGCTATGACAATGCGCTTTTTATCTTTTGAATGTTGATAAATAAATTCAGGATAGGAGTATATTTTCAAACCCAACTCTTGACCCCTCAGTAATTCGGGGTTATCCTTGCGGGCATGCATTCCTAAAATGATAAAATCAATTTCCGTATTAATTTTATCTGAAAACCAACCCATTTCTGCTGGTAAAATGCCCGCCGCCGCCAATCGTTCTTTGGCAGGATTGTAAATTTCATCGTCCGAACCCGTTACTTGATGTCCGTTTTTATGGAGGGCTAAAGCTAAATTGTGCATCGCTGCACCGCCAACGGCAATAAGGTGAATTTTCATTTACAAGACATCAATTGATTTTAAAATAACAGAATAAACAAATTCCAATTCCTCTATGGTGATACAATAAGGCGGCATAATATAGATGACATTGCCCAACGGACGCAGCAAAACGCCATTTTCTAAGTAAAATTTGTAGGCTTTTTTCTCAAAAGGGTTAAAATACGATGAATTTTCAGCAGTTTTGAATTCAATGGCTAAAATAGTCCCCGTTTGCCGAACGTCTTTAATCCTTGCATTTTCCTTGATTTTAGCAGAAAAAACAGTATGACTAAGGCATATATTTTGAATATTTTGTTGACAATCTTCACTCAAAAGTAAGTCTAAACTCGCATTCGCCGCAGCACACGCCAAGGGATTCGCCGTATAAGAATGCCCATGAAAAAATGTTTTTGAAATATCGTCAGAAATAAATGTTTCATAAATAGTTTGCGAGCAGATGGTAACACCCAAAGGCATAAATCCACCAGTAATGCCTTTTGAAAGGCAAATAATATCAGGTACGTGGGTGCAATAATCGGTTGCAAACAATTTCCCTGTTCTACCAAAGCCCGTCATCACTTCATCGGCAATGCAAACCACTTGATTTTTTTGAGCTATTTCTATGAGTTGATCCAAATGCTCAGCCTTGTACATGTGCATACCTGCTGCACCTTGAACGAGGGGTTCAAAGATAAAAGCAGCGGTATTTTCATTTTTGACCAAATGGTCAAAATGCATTTTTAAGGCATCAAAATTATCAACTGTTGGAATCGGAATATGGATAACTTCAAACAGCAAGGGGTCAAAAGGTGCGTTAAAAGTATTCCTGCCGCCTACACTCATAGAGCCGAAAGTATCGCCGTGATAAGCATTTTCAAAGGCAATAATGGTCGTTTTATGCTTAATTCCTTGATTAAACCAATATTGCAACGCCATTTTTAAAGCCACTTCAACCGAGGTAGAGCCATCATCTGAAAAGAAAACCTTAGAATACTGAGGGGGTAGATTATGTATTAACCGCTCGGTCAAAAGTATCGCTTGAGGGTGTGTGAAGCCAGCAAAAATGACATGCTCCAATGTCATGGCTTGCTCCGCTATGGCATGGGCAATATAGGCATTCGCATGACCATGTATATTGACCCACCATGAAGCAATGGCATCAATATACGTTTTTCCATCAGCCGCATACAGCGTACAACCTTTCGCTTTTTCAATCAAAATGGGCGTACCGCTGCTCTTGATGGGTGTGAATGGATGCCAGATATAGGCTTTATCTTTTTCTTGAAGCGTCATTATTATCTACAAATTTTTTGACATTTTCTTTATTCACAACTCCCATTTTAGGTATTGAAAACAACAAAGGTAATTCAGTATGTTCCAAAATATAATCAACAC
>JAYUUR010000508.1:0-2863 GCA_043754475.1 Saprospiraceae bacterium
TTTCTGAGTCGCTTCTACCACATCATAACCATTTGCCTCTGCTCGGATTCTGTAAGTTGCCCCATCGGCAGGTATTTTTTGGCGTAGAATATATTGCCCTCGATTGTTCACTTTGAATGTTCCCCAAAGTGCCTCATTTCTAAATAATTCTACTTTGGCATTAGGCAGAATATCACCATAATTATAGTTTTGGTTGACATAAAATTGACCATTACTGAGCCTAATCGTATCTCTTACTATAAAATACGGTTGAGTAGTATCCAAAGCACTGCGGCTGCGCGTCAAATACACAACCAGAGAATCTGATTCCGCTTGAAAACTGGCGAAGACCACCAATTTTGCTTTATGCGGCGGCAAACTGATTTCAACAACAGGTGTGAAAAAGTTTTCATCACAAGCCGCAAAGACTGAAAGAGCAAAGACAAAAGCGATATATTTTATAAGTTTCATTTTTAATTTGAGTTTAAATTTTTTTGAAAAAATTGGCTTAAAATGCCTCAAATACTGAGGGGGTGTCGCTTAAAACTTAAAAGCCCAAGTGGCATAAGGCACTATCGGTAAAAAGCTGAATTGCCTGAAAGTAGGCACATAGCGTGTTTTACCTTGATTGTCCTTAATTTCTTTAGAATCTAAGAAAATAGTATAAGGATTCGCTCGGCTGTAGGCATTATACGCGCCAAAATTCCACGTGCGTGTCCAATGTTTTTTCTTTTTAGAAAAAGCAAAATTCACGTCCAACCGATGATAAGCGGGCATTCTGAAAGCGTTTTTATCGCCTGTGATTTCATATTTTGGATTGTAACCATAGTTGAAACGATTTAATGGGTCATTGGGTCCATAAAAAACAGTTTCAGGCAGCGATACCGCATTGCCTGTGCCATAAACCCAAACACCCGACAGCGTGAATCGCTTAGAAAATTGATGCGTTACGACCAGCGATAAATCATGCCGACGATCGTATTTAAATGGAAACCATCTGCCTGAATTAATAGCCAAATCCGGATTCTCATTCGCAAATTGTCGATTTGTCCATGCCAAAGTGTAGCCAATCCAGCCCGTAGTGCGCCCTTCTTTTTTCTGTAAAAAGACTTCGCCACCGTAGCTATTGCCTTTGCCTTGCGTCACTTTATCCTGCCAATCGGTATCAAATCCTAAGAAACTGGAGCCTTCACGGTAAGAAATGACATTATTCATGCCTTTATAATAGCCTTCAACGCTGATTTCATATTCCTCTTTGATGGTCTTCGCCACGCCCAAAGCCACTTGCCAAGAAGCTTGTGGTTTGATGCGGTCGGTACTCGGCACCCATAAATCGGTGGGCAAGCCAAAGCCTTCATTGGTCAATAAATTAATGTATTGATACATCGTTGCAAAAGAGGCTTTTATCGCTATATCATTTTTCAATAAATAATTCAAACCAATGCGCGGCTGTACTGAACTATACGTTTTTGACCCCACCGTAAACGCCGAAGCATGAAGCCCAATATTCGCCTTAAATGCACCCAACTGAATATCATCTTCGACATAAATATATGGTTCGGCGGAACGCAAAGTCTTAACATTGCCCAATGCCGTATCAATTTTAGAATCCTCGGATTTTACTTTCACTTGCAAAGCCCCTGGATTGTAACTGTGTCGAGTCACACCACCGCCAAAGCGCAAACGATGCTTATTACTGAGGGAGTAGTCAAAATCCACTTTGCCAGCAAAATCTCGAATGCCTGATTTGTATTTGGCACTTGCATAACTCAGCATTGTATCGCGTTTTTCATCTAAAGCCGAACTGACATTGAATTGAAAACGGCTATACGTCAAAGTCGTATTCATAAACAATTTGTTGGAAATAGCATAATTCCAACGGAATGCTGTCGTCAAATTGCCCCAATTCGTACCCCCCTCAGTCGTGGAGTAGTCTGAGGAGTTTTTACGCTGTTCTTTGTAATACACATTCAAGCCATCGTCGCCTGTGTATGCACTCAAATATATGCGGTGCTTATCATTGATTTTATAATTGACTTTCGCATTTAAATCATAAAAATCAAGGCGCAAACCTATATCGTTATTAGTGCCGTCTTGCTTATTTTGTTTACGCGACACTGATTTAATAATTGGGCGAGCAAGCAAATCAATATAAGTCCGCCTCCCTGAAATCATAAACGACGCTTTATCTTTCACAATCGGACCCTCGAAAGTCATCCGTGAAGCGAGCGTACCGATGCCACCTTCGCCATGAAATTCCTTCAAATTGCCTTCTTTCATGTCAATTTCAATGACGGAAGACAAGCGACCGCCAAATCGTGCAGGAAATCCGCCCTTGGTGAGGGTGACATTTCTAATGGCATCGCCGTTGAAAACAGACATAAAGCCGCCGATATGCGAGACATTATAAAGCGGTACACCATCGAGCATAATCAAGTTTTGATCGGGACTACCGCCGCGCACATACAGCCCGTTTTGCCCTTCGCCGCCCGATTTGACGCCCGGCAGCAATTGCAAAGCCTTCAAAACATCCACTTCGCCAAGCAAAGCGGGCAATTTTTTGATTTGTTCGATGGGCACGGTTACTTGGCTCATTTGCACTTTGTTCTCAATTCGGTCTTGTTTTTTAGCAGAAATAGTGACCGTTTCAAGTTCAATGGACTTCAAACGAAATGTGATGGACGTGTCGGTTCGCAAATCCAAATTAAGTTCTAAAGGCTGATAGCCTGCGTAGCTCACGGTCAGTTTTTGCTCACCTTTCGGCAAATTCAAACTGAAAAAACCGTAATTATTGGTCTCCTCGCCAATGCCCAACTGAGGGGCATACACGATAGCAGAAATCAACTTTTCGCCCGAAGCCGCATCTTCGATATAGCCACTCACG
>JAYUUR010000509.1:0-2859 GCA_043754475.1 Saprospiraceae bacterium
TGAACATTGATATTTCTTACATTTTGACTGTTTTTTATCTAAATATGGCTTATTAATGCTGTTTTTCAATGAGTTAAAAAATCTTCGGAGTTTTCAGTACTGAATGACAAAAAACTATGTGTCCTCTGTGAACTATGTGTAATTAAAAAATAATATGTGGCATTATCATCTAAAAATCACCCTCTCACACCCATCAAAAGTATTAAATCGTGCTGTTTCCACCACCTCAAATGCCTCATTTAAGACCACGAAATTCAAGCCTATTTTATTCGGGCTGCATTCTTTTCCATCAATTTTTATAGACGATGTTCTGCCCCAAGTCGCACCTGCGGAATACAATTCCAAATCTTTTTTCAAAATCCTCCCCCTCAGTATCGAACCCTTTTTGAACGCCTCTTGAACTGCTCCTTTATTATCCACTTTTTCAAACAGCAATTTATTTTTATAATAAATGCCAATATAAGAACCGTAATGCCCTAACTGATCCACATTTTCAGATCCCATTGCTTTGAAATAATCCTTTGCTTCGGCGCATAATTTATAGGAGGCTTCATCCATCGCTGCGGTCAAAATGAGTTTATCGGAATGGCGTTTGAGAAAATCGACGACCCCCTCAGTATCAAACGCAAAAGGTTGACAATCAGGCAGTTGCGATAAATATTGAATCGTTTTTTCTAAAGCAACAGGTACAAATATGGGGTAGTCTCCATAAATAAATGCCTTCAACTGACCGCTTTTGACTAATTTATCAAACCGTCCGACATCTTCTTTTCTACAGATAAATATGGACTTGCTTTCTTCTCCAAGCGTGTTTTTATCAAGCGCAGCATTCAATTTTTTTTCCCATTCCCATTTCAAATTCCAAACTGAACGGGCAAAATAGCCTGTATTAATTGCCTTTTTATTCAACGCTGCTAAGTGGGCAAAATCATAAAAATCGCCAAACGTTTTGTAATGCCAAAGGAACGACGGATACATGACTACGCGCCCACATTCCGCCATCATAGGCTTCCAAGCCGCTTGATTGATATTGCCTTTGTAGGGCGAATAATCAATCGTGTGCATGGTCAGCATCGGCTGAATATCTATTGTTTGGATAATTAAAAACAGCGATAAAAGACTGATTTTTAAGATGTTATGTATATTTAAATTCAAAAACCCTTTTATTGAAACGGCTAAAATCAAGTAATACAAAACCCAAACAAAACGCCCCGATGCCCGCAATGAAAACGCAAATTTTTCCATTCCTGCGCCCATGATGTATTGATGCACTACTTTTTCATTTAACCCGATTACGTTGCTCAATGAGAAAATAAAAAATAAAATTGCCACTGACCAAATCGGGTAATTCAAAGGTTTTTCATTTTCCAATTCATCGTTGTTTACCCCCCTCAGTATTTCGCCAGTTTGTAGTTCTAAATTGATTTTTCTCCATAAAAAATTGATAATCAATGCTATAAACATTAAAAAAATGCCGACACCGAAGTAAGCAATGCCTTCATATTGCCCTTCGGTTGAGGTTTTCAAAGCGGGTTGAAAACGGGTATAATTGAAGGAATTGAAAAATGTATTGAGGTTAGCGGAGAAGTTGCCGAAGCCAACGGATTGAGTCGCATCGTTCGGAATATTAAAATTGCCAATGATATAAAAAATGAATAAAACGGCAGTGAGATTAGCGAGATTGAAACCGATGAGTTGTATAAAATTCAGCTTCTTGCGTTGCCACAAATCATTAGAAGTTGCGAACGCCAAACCCAACAACATGACTGTCAAATATTGATGAATCATGGCTGTCGCTACAATCAAAATAAGATTGTATTTAAATTTTTTTTTACTTGTAAAAGGTTGAAAATATAAATAAAACGATGCTAAAATGAGAAAATGCGCTGAGAGATTCATGTGCGCAGCGCGGAACAAAAACGGCGGTGCCATGACAAAAAACACTGCGCCTAAAACCAATCCCACAGGCGGACATTGAGGTTTAAATGCCTTCAACAATTTTAAAGCAAACCAACCTTGCAATAAATAACAAGCCAAAAACCACCACCCAAAATGCTGAAATTCAGCAGGTAAAATCGGTGATAATACTTTCAACGGAATCGCCAAAAGTGGTATCGCGCCCGTCAAACCTATGCCCGTAACAGTCGGATAATCATAGCCTGAAAAAGTACCGATAACAGGAAATGACCACGCCGCTGCTCGATAATATTCCCACGAAATAAACTCCGTCGCATTGTCAAATCCAATGCGAAATATCCAACCGATATTCGTGACATCCAAGAGTCGCCAACCGAATTTATAGAAGAAAATCGCTGCTGATAACATCAAAACAGCGATTTCCGGCATTCTTTTTTTATTAGACATTAGACAGTTAAACATTAGATTTTAGACTGCTATATAACAATCTCATACCCCTCAGTATTTTGAAGCTTTTTTTGTATTTAACAGATGTTACGCAGCAGGTGCAGAGCACCTCAATATTTGTAGAAATCGAAACAAAAAATTTATTAAGGTGCAGAGCACCGAAACCGAAAACAAAAAATATTTCGGTGCTCTGCACCTTACGAAACATTGCTGGGCTATTGGCTACTGCCATAGGCATCCCTTTGGGAAAATATTTTGCGGCTCTGCCACGCTTGCGTAACTTCGGAATTAATTGAAAATCAATAAGTTACAGCACTTATTTTTCAACTATTCACTATTCGAATAATGGGTTTGCCAAGGGCATTCCTTCTGCCAAGGGCATCCCTTTAGGAGGAAGAAAATGCCGTTAGGCATGGCATATCGGTAGTAAACAAATCAAAAACGCCCCAAAGTGGCGTAGCCACGATATATCCAAAATTAAATATGTCGTCCCTC
>JAYUUR010000510.1:0-2856 GCA_043754475.1 Saprospiraceae bacterium
TTTTTACTAAAAATAAGCATTTTTTAGCGAAAACCGCTTATTTTTAGTAAAATCAACTCATTGAATTGTCATAGAATTGTCAAAGCGGAAATTGCTGAAAATACTTAAAAAATCATCATAATTAATTGATTATCAACGAGTTATCTTTCAAACTTCAAAAGCCGAGGAAAACAGGAAAAAGATGCTAAGGATTGCCGGCAAGACTTAATCGCATCCTTAACATCCTTTTAATCTGACTAATCCTAATTCAAATAAAACAAAAAAAGTGGGAAAGGCTTTTATCCCTCCCCCACAGCATTGTTCGCGGAATTATAAAGGATTATCTATGAATCTGGACGTACCCAGATTGTTTTTTACCATTACCGAGGTCGAGTATCCAGAAATAAGTACCATCTGGTACGGCTAAACCATCGGATATACCATTCCAATTGTTTTGATAATTATCGGCTGTAAATACTTGATTGCCTCTTTGATTGAAAATAAAGATTTTATTGTTAGGATATTTTTCAAGACCCAGTATTGTAAAGTTGTCATTCGAGCCATCGCCATTTGGAGAAAAGCCTGAGAAGACGACTATTTCATCGCATATAATCTCGACAGCTACCTCTGCCGTATCTTGACCACCTGCGTTGACAACCGCATATCTAAAGCTATCTCGATTAACACAATCCGTTGCTTTTGTCGGGCTGTACACAACATTATTGGTAGCAGGGTCAAACGATAATTGACCGTTTGTAGGCTGTGTCAAGACAATAATATTGGATGGCAAGCCGAAAATCGAGTCATTGTCCATCGGTTTGATGATGACTTGAGTGCCTTTGGCGGTTGTCGCTCGGTCTCTAATCGCTATCGGCGTTGGCAATGCTTGACGCTCTTGGATGACATAGACTATCAAACGAGTGGTGTCAGAGTTGCCCAATTCATCACTTATCACGAGGCAAGCCGTGTCAATGCCTTGATTATCAGCCATGTACGTGACGCATAAGCCGTTGATAATGAAGTTTACATTATTCGACGTGTTCGGCTCGCAGACATTTTTAAGTGTAAATCGTGTACCCGATAATTCATTTGTTTTGACACAATATGAAGAATCTTTACCCACTTTAATGCTGTGGAACACCGTTTCAGTCGTAATCGTCGTGCGTTTCAAGACATTCACCGCTATTTTTACGGTATCACATTCGCCATCAAAATCGCAGCGTTGTAAGCAAATAGTATCGCGCCCGATGCTTGCCCCTGTGATAGAAACACAATCCGATCTGTCGTCCACTACGAAATTGATATAGCCTTTTACATTGCAAATCGTCGCGATGCTTGTATTGGCTGCCAATACGCCATTGGTTGGTAAGCAATATTTGCTGGTTTCGTTGACATAAACGGTCGTATCTTTTATGGTCATAGTCGGTCGAGTCCGTAAAACACGACATTCAATTTGAACATTGACCGTATCAGAGCACCCCCTCAGTAAATTCTTGAAAATAATGCGGTGGCGACCTGTATCTAATGCCATTCCGATTTGCTTGATATTAATCTGACGGTTAGGTCCGAATGTGGCGATTTTAGTCGTGGTATTATTTTTATACCAAACCATATTGCCATAATTATTGCCTGATTTGCCACCTTTTACTGAATAAGTGGTGGTTTCAAGACGCCAGTTGCCGCCTACATCCCATTTATTCATTGAGTCAACCAAGGCAGTGATAGATGGGATAACACCTGTATAAGTGTTGCCATTCACTATCCATGAACCTAATTTCCAAGGACCGCGCGGGTTGCTCAATATTAATGCGTAATAATTATAAGCATAAGATGTATCAGCCGTGCAACCATAAAACCCTTTGGTGAAACGCGTGCCATTGAGCGTCACTGCATAATTTAATGTATCAGCCGCTTGCAGATTGGTACATAATTTTGCTTGAGTTCCGCAAGGCACATTGTAATAATTCAAGCCTGCGTAAGGTTTTATACAAGCCGTATCACTCGCTGTCAAGTATGGTTTGACTAAAATATACATTTTAATTGTATCACAACGACCATCAATATAGCAACGTCTGAGGCATAAAGTGTCTCGCCCGCTGCTCGCACCTAAGAGGCGAATACAATCCGTATTATCATCAATAGCATACCCTGCGTAGCCTTTGTAGCTGGCAGTACAAACGTTTTTGATGGTTGATTGCGAAGCCCAAGGACCATTATTGAAACAAATAGTGTCTTTTTTATTGACATAAATAATGGTGTCAATCACATAACTGCCTACTTTAATAGCTGGTACATTGCAAAGAACATTGATAACAGTTGAATCTTTACATGCTCTTAATTTATCTGTAAAGACAATTTTATGAGAACCTACTTTTAATCTTAAAGACAAAACAGCAGGCACTATTTGAGTATTCTTTTGAAGCGAAGCGATATTTCGACCACTGCGTTTCCAATCCATATTGCCATAGATTCTACTGTTGCTTCCGCCGATAATCGTTTGATTATTCACATCCAAAATCCAATTGCCGCGTGTATCCCATCTATTCATTGAATCCACCATGCCTTGAAGCGTTTGAATTTTCGCTTTGTATGATACGCCATCCACTGTCCAAGAAGATAAATCCCAAGGACCGTTTGGATAGAATTTCGTTAAGGCATAATAACTATAAGAAAAGAATGTATCTTGTTTACAACCCGTTGTATAGAATTGAGCGGGCAAATTATTATCCGTAACGGTATAATTATTCAATTGGCGATAAGGAATATTGGTACAAATAGTTGCCAAGCTATCGCATTGAGTCACGCTCACTGTCGTCGTGCCTAAGTAAGATGTTTGGCAAGCCAATGGATCAGGAATGACATCGAAAAAGAAAATCG
>JAYUUR010000511.1:0-2848 GCA_043754475.1 Saprospiraceae bacterium
CATTTTGAGGGTCAGCCGATTGAGCGGAGGAAATGACCGAACCGATGACGCTAAAACGGTACGTTTCACCTGCTTTCAATTTCTTTTTAAATTTCAACAAATGCATATTATTGTCCCATTCCTCATGAATCATGCGCGGCTCTTTGCCATGCGCTTCTTCAAAAAGAAAAGAATTGGAAACGGCTAAAGACAAACGCCCTGTTGGTGATTTGGCAATTGAAGTCATCAAAGGAATAACAATGTGAGGGCGGTCAATTTCAGCATAAAAATTCTTCACATCTTTCAAATTGTCAGGCGATTCGATGACACTCGCAGGGGTGATTTCACAGTCCTTTTTGGCTGTAATTTCTACATTAATCATCGCCGTATGAGGCAAATGGCGCAATGCCATGACTTCATGTTTCACTGAAAGTACGTCTTGATAATCAAAAGTAGTCTGGAAAGTGGCATTTTTCATGTCCAAAGTTTGGGCATAATTAGTAATATCTGCTCTACCCAAGCGGCGGCCTTGACCGTTGTAATCAACCTCCAAATTCATATTGGCGAAACTGAAAACCTTCATAATATTGCTCACACGACCGCGGCCGTAGGTGTCGAATGCGCCATTGAGCACCACGTCTTTGACTTGCATGGGGTTGGGAGATGAGATAATCCCTATCATGCCGTTGGCAACCGTGACGCCATAATATTTGGACGGGTCAATGTTTTTAGCAGTGATGTGCCACTCGTCGGTTTGACCCCTCAGTATAAAGGCAGTTTGGAGGCATAAAATGGTAATAGTTATCTTTTTAAAGATTGATTTAACTTGAATTTTAGATTTCACTGATTAAGATTTTAATTGAATTAATAGTCAAATTTTAAGCAATGATAAGGAATTTTTTAAGAAATCTACCAATATTATGGTGCGCTGCACCTTAAATGAAATATAAAAATGGAGTAATTTTTGATATGAGTTTCCTTATAATTTATAATTGTTTTGGATTTGTAAATTTTTGTAAAACAATGTTTTATAGTTTTAATAAAAAACGTATAATTAATACAGGTAAACTATTTTAAGATGAGAAAAGCTTTAATTTTAGTACTTATTTTTTGGAGTGTTTCAAAAATGTCCGCTCAATGCATTGATGGCAATTGTAATACGGGCTTCGGAACAGCTATTTTTAAGAAAAAAGGTGGCGTCAAGTATTCAGGTTATTTTAAAAGCAAGCGTCCACATGGAAAAGGCACTGCGGAATACCCAAACGGACGGGTTTATAGCGGCGATTGGGCGATGGGTATGTGGCATGGACAAGGCACATTAACGTTGACCGATGGTTCGGCTTTAAAAGGCAATTGGGAATATAACAAATTTAGAGGTTATGTCAATTATGACAGCAATTCCGGGGTAGCCACTACCCAAGATAACAGCTCAAAAGAGTTTCAAAATGCTGAAAAACCGGCGAATAGAAATAGCCAAAGGAGCGTATCAGCCAATCCGTCTTTTAATAGAAACACGACTGCAAATGCAAGTGAAAATACCCCCTCATTTATCCCTTCTGGAGTATCATTGCCTGAAATTTGGGGTGTAGCGATTGGCGTTTCGCAATATGAAAATCAGACGATTCCTCCGTTGAAATATCCTGATAATGATGCTTTTGGTATGTTTTCATTTTGGAAAAGCCCTGAGGGTGGTGCTTTGGATGATGAACATTCAGAAGTTTTAGTAGATGATGCGGCGACTAAAGCGATGGTGTTACATTCGCTGCGGTCGGTATTTTCTAAGGCTAATGAGAATGATTTGGCTATATTCTTTTTCTCAGGTCATGGGCTGAAAGGGTCGTTTTTACCCACTGATTATGATGGCAATGACATTCGGATTTATCATTCTGAAATCAATAAAATCTTGGCTGAATGTCCTGCTAAAAACAAATTGGTTATCGCTGATGCTTGTCATTCAGGCAGTTATATGGCGGCAAAAGGTGTAAAGAATAATCATCCGACAAAGGAAAATATGGAGCACTATTTTAATGAACTCAGCAAAGCACAGCCGGGTATTGTTTACTTGCTTTCTTCACAAGCCGATGAAGAATCGTTGGAAGTTTCGACCTTGCATAATAGCGTTTTTACCTACTTTTTACTGAGGGGTCTTAAAGGAGAAGCCAATGCCAATGGGGATAATATTGTCACCATTAAGGAGCTTTTTGACTATGTCCACCTCAATGTAACGGATTATGCTGATAAATTGGGAAAGGTGCAAACGCCTGTTATTAAAGGCACTTACGATCCGAATATGCCTATTTCGGTGGTTAAGAGATAAATTGATTAATTAAATGTGTCATAACAATTTTGGAGTCTAAACTGGAGAGTAATTCTTTAATTTTTTCATTCTCTTCTCTTTGGTTTTCATCTTTTACTAATGCTACCCATAACAATCTTTCATCAGCACTTGTTTGATATATCTTGCCATTCAAATCTTTAAAATGAACAGTGATGAAAGCTTTAAGTGCATCTTTATCATTGAATGCTAATGTATAAAATTTATATTTCTTGTTATAAAATGACACAACTGCGTTGCGTATAATATGAATAGCAGTTGTCTTAAAGGTTTGTTTTTGAGAATTATCTTGTGTTATGTATGAACGCAGGACAAATAAAAAGTTAATTTGAAAATGATGAACAGACAAAGTATCACGGTCGAATAACCGATTTTCAAAATGATAATTTAAGTATGGTTCTTTACTTTCATCAAAATTAAACTCTGCATCCGTTTTGAATAAATTGTCGTGGTGAATAAATGCTTGAATGAAAAAATTAGGCGTCACATTATAACCCTCAGTCAGTTCATCTCGGTAGCGTCCTTTCACTTCCT
>JAYUUR010000512.1:0-2846 GCA_043754475.1 Saprospiraceae bacterium
ATGCCATGAACTGGCTGAGGAATTGGAGCATATTCAAGACGACGACCTTATAAATAGGTTGGAACGCTATCTTGGCAACCCTAAATTTGATCCGCATGGCGATCCGATTCCCGATTCCGCAGGCAATTTTGCCGTGCGTCCGCAAGTGCTTTTGAGTGAAATGCGAGCTGGTGATGGCGGTGTTGTAGTGGGTGTACAAGAACATTCCACTGCCTTTTTACAGTTTTTGGATAGGCAAATGATGAATTTAGGTGCACGCGTAGAAGTGTTAGAGGTATTCGAATTTGATGAATCTATGAAACTGCGGCTTAATGGTGAATCAGATTTGATTGTCAGCAGCCGCGTCTGTCAAAATTTATTTTTGAAGAAAATTTAAACTATTCAGCCCCCCAACCCCCAAAGGGGGAGTTCTACTCGAAAAATTCAAACTATTTCACTTTCAAGTCGCTCTTTTTTATAGTGAAATTCCATTTTTTCAAACCCATCTTATCATACGTTTCAAGCGTTACTTGACGATTTTCCTTATCTCCCCCCACACTTATTTTGCCGAAATTATTTTGCATCAACAACGAACCAGCTACTCTATCAGGATTGGTAAATTCTTTCGTTTTTGAAATATCCGCCACACCTGCTGTCACCGATGAACAAGTAAACTCATACAAAGGATAAAACCCGACTTGTTGGTATTTTATTAATTCGCTATAATGGCGATCGCCTGTAATGAAAATAATGCCGCCGATTTTATTTTGAGTAATAAAACCCATCAACTCTTGCCACTCTGCCGGATAGCCCAAAAAGCACTCTTTATCTTTCGACATCGGATTTAGCATTTGCCCGCCCGAAATGATGAATTTGAAGGAAGCTGTCGAATTTATCAAGCTATTTTTCAACCAATCCATTTGTTTTTTACCATAAAATGGCTTGTTGGGGTTTGGTTTACCATCCACTAACTCAGGCAAACCGTCTGCTGCACGGTGATAACGGTCATCCATCATAAAAAAATCGCAATCTGACCAATGAAATTTATGATAAACGCCTGCATTATCAGGCTCACCAAATGACTTATTGCCCCAATATTTTTTAAAAATATCGAGGGTATAATTTTTCAATTCAAAGGTATTATCCGAGTTATCGGGTCCGTAATCATGGTCATCCCAAGTGGCATAATTCGCGCGAGTTGCCCGCAGTTTTTGAAATTGTGGTTGGCGAAAATTATAGGAATATCGGTAAGCGATACCTGCTTGTGAGCTATAATCTGCTTCGCGGAGGTATAAATTATCGCCCATCCAAACCATAAAATCGGAAGGCATATTTGCCATTGTTTCTAAAATTCGCGGATCTTGTCCGTAAGGCTTACCGGGGCGGTCGTAAGTTGGGTCGTTGATATAAAAACAGGAGCCGAGGAGGAAAGTAAAATCAGGCGCCGCTTCACGCCATTCCCATAATTTTTTAGTTTTAAAAGTGGTAGCGAAAGGCAATTCTGCTTTTTTATCATTTAAAAAAATAGAATATTCGTAAGTCGTATTCATATCCAATTCTTCTAATCGAATTTTAATCGGATTGTATTTTTTACCTAAAACGCCTTCATAAATGGCAGTTTTCAAGGTTTGGGGCTTGTTTTGCTCTTGATATTTGATAGAAACGGTGGTTACCTCGGAAGAGACTTCAAGCCAAATCAAGGCTTCGCGATGTTCGATATAGCCGAGCATTGGACCCGATACAATGCCTTTTTGAGCTGAGAGATGGAGGGTCAAAAAGGTTAAAGAAGTTGAAATAATGAGTGTCAATTTTTTCATTTTATTAAAATTTTAATTGAGTTAAAACTGCTGATTATTATCAACCATACCCCTCAGTATTTTGGGTGCTTTGAAGCGTTGACCATGCAATTTTTCATAAATTTTACATTTTTTAACAAATTGTTTGATGCCATAATCATTGACAAAATGCAGAACCCCACCTCGCACCGATGGGAAACCCCAACCATAAATGCTCCCCAAATTGGCTTCGGCTACCGATGTAATAACGCCCTCTTGCAAACACCATAATGCTTCTAAAACTTGAACAAAAAGCAAGCGTTCTCGTACCTCAACAGGATCATACTGAGGGGTCGGCGTATTGGATTTTAGACCAGTCCAAAGGAGGCGATTGCCTTCGCGGTCGTATTCATAAAATCCGGCTTTCACATCGCGCCCATTTCTGCCATCATTTATCATCATTTCGAGGGTACTCGCAGCAACATGGCGCACGTATTTAGGTCCATAAAGTTCAGCGGCTTGGCGTTCATATTCTAAAATTAAATCGAGAGAAAAATCATCTGCCCAAGCCAAAGGACCGATTCTCATGCCTGATTGCACACCTAAATTTTCAATCAACGCAGGAGAAAAACCTTCTTGGAGCATGGCAATACCTTCTAAAATATAAGTATTCCTCACCCGACCTGCATAAAATCCCCAACTATCTTTCACGACAATCGGAATTTTTTTAATCAATTTGATAAAATCGAAGGCGCGTGCAATGGTTTCACTACTTGTCGCTTCGCCTTTGACAATTTCCACAACTGGGGCTTCATCCACAGGCGGGAAGAAACGCATGCCGCAAAAATTGGCTGGGCGAGCAGTCGTTTTAGCTAATTTTGTAATCGGAATAGAACTCGTATTAGAAGCGACAATGCAATATTGGTCGAGGTAGCCTTCCGATTCTTTGATAATTTTAGATTTGAGTTGCTGATTTTCAAAAACGGCTTCGATGATAATATCGCAGCCTTCAAATTCCTGCACTTTTTCAGTAGCTAAAATGCGGCTCAATATGCCTTTCGCTTCCCCCTCAGTAATTTGCTTGTTTTTGAC
>JAYUUR010000513.1:0-2844 GCA_043754475.1 Saprospiraceae bacterium
CTTCAAGCATTTCCTTAGCAGAATTGAGTGATTTGAATCATCCTCTGTTGAAAGAATTGTCTATGAATGCCCCCGGCACTTTGCAACATTCATTGCAAGTAGCCAATCTATCTGAATCTGCTGCAAAAGCCATTGGTGCTAATGATTTATTGGTAAAAGTGGCGGCTTTATATCATGATATTGGTAAAACATTGAAGCCGATGTATTTTATTGAAAATCAATCAGGTACGAATCCGCATGATCATTTGTCCCGTTTGGAGTCCGCTAAAATCATAATTGAGCATGTTACTGAGGGGGTCAAGCTGGCTGATAAAAATGGCATTCCGCGCATCGTTATCAACTTTATCTCTACTCATCATGGCACTACGATGGTTGAATATTTTTACCGTTTGCATGTGCGTGAAAATCCCGACGGTGAAAAAGACAAAGCCGCTTTTCAATATCCGGGACCTAAACCCCGCACTAAAGAGGAGTCCATTTTGATGCTTGCCGATAGTCTTGAAGCTACCTCTAAAATACTGAAAAATCCTGACAGTCGCGCCATTGATGACCTTGTCGAGCGCATTGTCGGCGATAAAATAGCGCAAGGGCAGCTTGAAAATTCTGCCTTGAGTTTTAATGATTTGGAAAAATGCAAGCAAAGTTTCAAGCAAATGTTGAAAAATATCCATCATGTTCGCATTGAGTACCCCTCAGTAATTATAGGTGATAGGTAATGGGTAATAGGTGATGTTGATATTTTTTATTCATTTTAAAATATTGTACATTTGCGTTTAAATTATCAATAACAACTTTGAGAGAAAATGATGGATATTAAAAAAAATGCTTTAGATTTTTCAAATACAGAAATTGCTTTTTCAAATAAATCGGATAAAGAATTAAAAAAAACGGCGTGGTTGTTCCGCATGATGAATAACCCACATTTGGTGAAGTACGGCTCTAATTTTGCGCTCAAATCCGTTGAATGGGGACTTCCTTTTGCTGATACTGTCATTAAAAATACTATTTTCCAACAGTTTTGTGGTGGTACAACGCTTTTAAATTCCTCTCCAACGATTGAGCTTCTGGCAAAATTTAAAACCAAAACTGTTTTAGATTTTGGTGTGGAAGGAAAAGAATCGGAAGAAGATTTTAATAAAACAATGGTTGAAAACATTCGAGCCATTGATTTTGCTTCAAAATCTAAGCACATTCCTTTTGTTGTTGTTAAAATTACCGGGCTTGCGCGGTTTGATTTGCTTCAAAAAATTCAAGACAATGCGCCGATGACGATGGAAGAGCAAAATGAATATTTTGCCGTGTCCAAACGACTCGATTCTATTTGTCATGCTGGGCGTGACAAAGGCGTGAGCATCATGATTGATGCCGAAGAATCTTGGATTCAAGACTCGATTGACCGTATGGCAAATATGATGATGGCTCGATATAATAAAGTAAAAGCAGTGGTTTACAACACTTTTCAAATGTATCGGCATGATAGATTGGATTTTTTAAAGGAATCTTTTGAATTAGCTAAACAAAAAGAGTATTTTTTGGGAGCAAAAATTGTACGTGGCGCATACATGCAAAAAGAGCGCAATCGGGCTGAGGAAATGGGCTACTCCACCCCTATCAATCCAGATAAAGTGGCGACAGATAAATTATACAATGATGCCTTAGTGTATTGCGTTTCAAATTTTGAGAAAATTGCTTGTATGAATGCTACTCACAACGCTCAAAGCTCTATTTTGCTCGCAGAATTGATGGAAGAAATGGGCATTGCCCGCGACCATTCTCATTTCTACTTTTGTCAACTTTTAGGTATGAGCGACAATATTACCTTCAATTTAGCAGCGGCTGGTTATAATGTAGCGAAATACATGGTCTATGGTACGGTTAAAGATGTGCTACCTTATTTAGTTCGTCGGGCGCAGGAGAATACAACTGTGACAGGCGATATGAGCCGTGAATTGTCGTTAATTTCTAAAGAGGTGAAAAGAAGAGGATTATAATGATTGAAAATAATGTTTGAAGGATATGAAAAAAGCCTTGCGAAGCGAAACTGCTTGCAAGGCTTTTTTTATTAAGTCATTATAATTTAGATTAATTAAAGATATAACGAATACCTAACTGACCAGACCAACGTGAGCCTAAGCCGTTTGATTCTTGAAAAGTAGATGTGAGCGGTTTACCACCAAATTCAGGAAAAGTAAATCTGGGCTTGCCTGTAGCCGCAGCACCTGTATTATCATAACCACCAAAAGTCAACAAAGCCTGTCTTGTAGCGAAATTGTCTACACCCCAACTTGATTTGAGCAAATTCGTGAAGTTGAATATGTCAAAAGTAAACTGGAAAGTATTGACTTTACCGGCAATTCTGATATTAAAGTCTTGAACTATTTTAAGATCTAAAGTACCAACAGATGGCAGTACTCCCCCATTTCGTTCAGCATACTGACCTCTTCTTGCGCTCAAATATTCGTCTTGATTGATGTATTTATCCAAATCAGTCCATTGCTGAGCAGCCGTATATTTAGTAGCGTCGCTACGTGTAATTTCGGTTAGAAAAATTTCACTTTGGTCGCGCGGAATGTAAATCAAATCATTACCACCACCACCTGAACCGTCACCATTCATATCACCGGCATAAGTATAAGTAAAACGACCGCCTGAAGCATGTGCAAAGGTAAAACCAATAGTTGTAGCAACCACATTGTTCAAGTAAGACAATTTATAAGAGCCGTATGTAATGACTCTGTGTTTCAACATAAAGGTTGAATAGGATAGTGCTGTTGCATTGGGATCACCTGAAATAGCACGGTCACGCCAAATAGATTGAGCGATAGAACCACCGTCATTGACTGA
>JAYUUR010000514.1:0-8451 GCA_043754475.1 Saprospiraceae bacterium
GATAATCTATGGCTATTTCAGCATTCAGTTCAGATAACAAACGGTGGCTTTCTTTTATACTGAATCCTTTTCTTGACTAAATGGACGGACACTATTTAGAGCCTTTTCCTAAAAAGCCTGTCAATAGACCACCGGCACCGCCGATAAGTGAGTTAATTAGATATTCCATTTTGATTTTTTTTGTTTAAAGTTAAAAAAAATTTTGGTTACGTTCTGCTGGGAAAGGTAATCACAATATTTTATTGTAGGTAATATTTTGTGCATAAAATTTAATTTTTATTTTGAATTCGTTAATCGTTGTTGTTTATATGTTATTAATGCGAATAGTGGTTCAAAAATCACGGAGTGATTGAATATGAATAACCCTCGATGCAATCGAGGGGATAATGTCAAAGAGAATGCCCATAACTGCAGAGCAGTTGAATGTAAAATAGTCATTGGTGGAAACTTTACACATTCAACTGCTCCGCAGTTATGGCACCCAACTCAATTTACTCCCTCCGATTACATCGAAGGTTATTCATATTCAATCGCTCCGCGATTTTGTCCCCTTATTACCCATTACTTATTTCCCATCACCCATATTTTAAAAATCTGCCATTTCGTCAGTTACTTGATTCATCAATATGCCAATATGATGACCTCTTTCTACAAAATGGCATTCAAAATGGGCAAATTGTCAGATTTGGTGTGGTGGCACTTCATTTGATGAAAACAATTAGATTAATTAAAGAAAATTAAAAACCTAAAATAAAAAGGTAAGACTTATGGCAAAAATTATTGGTATTGACTTAGGAACAACCAACTCTTGCGTCGCTGTGATGGAAGGCAGCGAACCGCGTGTTATTGAAAACGATGAAGGCGGTCGCACGACCCCCTCAGTAGTTGCCTTCATGCCGAACGGCGAACGTAAAGTTGGCGCACCTGCCAAGCGTCAGGCAATTACAAACCCAGCTAAAACGGTGGCGTCAATCAAACGTTTTATGGGACAACGCTACAGCGAATTGGTGAGCCATCATGAAGTTGAGCGGGCATCATATAAGGTAGTGAAAGGCGATAACGACACTGTGCGTGTGGCTATTGATGATCGCGATTACACTGCTCAAGAAATATCTGCAATGGTATTGCAGAAAATGAAAAAAATTGCTGAAGACTTCTTGGGTCAAGGTGTGACGGAGGCGGTGATTACTGTTCCAGCATATTTCAATGATTCGCAACGTCAAGCGACTAAGGAAGCGGGCGAAATTGCAGGATTAATCGTTCGTCGTATTATCAATGAACCGACTGCTGCGGCATTGGCTTATGGCTTGGATAAGCGGACAAAAGATATGAAAATAGCGGTGTATGACCTCGGTGGTGGTACATTTGATATTTCAGTTTTGGAACTCGGCGGCGGTGTTTTTGAAGTAAAATCTACCAACGGCGATACGCATTTAGGGGGCGATGATTTCGACCACGTTATTATTGACTGGTTGGCGGATGAATTCAAAAAACAAGAAGGCACGGATCTTCGCAAAGACCCAATGGCACTTCAACGCTTGAAAGATGCTGCTGAACGTGCTAAAATTGAGCTTTCCAACTCTCAAGAAACTGAAATCAACTTGCCGTATGTGACAGTTGTGGACAATGTACCGCGTCACTTAGTCACTAAATTGTCTCGCGCAAAATTTGAAAGTTTAGCGGATGCACTCGTTCAGCGTACCTTAGAGCCTTGTCGTTTGGCATTGAAAGATGCGGGTTTGAAGGCGGCGGATATTGATGAAATTATCTTAGTCGGTGGTTCTACACGTATTCCTAAAATTCAGCAAGTTGTAGAAGAATTTTTCGGTAAAAAACCGAATAAGAGTGTGAATCCTGACGAAGTTGTGGCAATTGGAGCCGCTATTCAAGGCGGTGTATTGACTGGTGATGTGAAAGACGTGCTTTTGTTGGACGTGACACCGTTGTCAATGGGTATTGAAGTGATGGGTGGCATGTACGATGTGGTGATTGAATCCAACACAACCATTCCATCTAAAAAATCTAAAACATATTCAACGGCTGCAGATAATCAACCAAGCGTAGAGATTCATATCATGCAAGGTGAGCGTCCGATGGCACGAGACAACCGCACGGTAGGTCGTTTCATTTTAGGCGATATTATGCCATCTCCAAGAGGCGTTCCTCAAATCGAGGTGACTTTTGATATGGATGCGAACGGTATATTGCACGTATCAGCGAAAGATAAAGGTACAGGTAAGCAACAAAGTATTCGAGTAGAAGCTGGAACAGGTTTGAGTAAAGAGGAAATCGCCCGCATGAAGCAAGAAGCAGAAGTCAACGCTGACGCTGACCGCAAAACGCGTGAAAAAGCTGAAAAGTTCAATCAAGCCGATAGCCTTGTATTCCAAACTGAAAAACAGCTCAAAGAATACAGCGATAAAATTCCGGCGGATAAAAAAGGTGCTATCGAAACGGCTTTGGCTGAACTCAAATCAGCGCATCAAGCACAAGACGAAGCTCTTGTAGATACCGCTATGGCGAATCTGAATGCTGCATGGCAAGCTGCCAGCCAAGACATGTACAATGCGACTCAAAGTGGTGAAGCAACTGCTGAAAATACTGAGGGGGCATCATCTAATGGCGATAGCAACAAAGGAAGCGACAGTACTGTAGAAGATGCGACTTATGAAGAAGTGAAGTAAAATGTTGTTCTAAGGGAATCCCTTTGGGAATAATCAACGAGTTATAAAAAATGTCCGAGCCGTTAAAAGCTTGGACATTTTCTTTTTGGGGAAATGATTTAATTGGTTTAAATTTGTAAAAAAATATCAATCATGTATAACGATTCCAATATTGCTATCAATCCATTAGCAGTTTTAAAACCTGAGAAAGAGCCACGCCGATATACGCTTACGGAGTACTTGCGTCGTGAAGAACGCTCAGAAGAACTGCATGAATATTACGATGGCATCATAACAAAACTACCTATGGCAAGAACCCCTCACAATATTATTAGCACTAACTTAGCAATCGAACTGTCCCTTGCTTTTAGGGCGGCTAACAAAGACTATTATGTTTTAACTGGTCAGCAATTAGTGTATTTACCTAAACTGAATATAAGCCTTTATCCAGATGTAGTGGTTGTGTGCGAGACCCCTCAGTATTTTGACAATAATGAGGTTTTACTCATCAATCCTATATTGATTATTGAGGTTTTGTCAAGAAGTACAGGTAAATATGACCGAACTGATAAATTCGATAAATACAAAACTTTAAATTCTTTTAAAGAATATGCTTTGATTGATCAAAAGAAATGCTTTATTGAAACACGTTTTAGAGAAGAACCTGACCTTTGGCGTGAAAAAAAATATACAGAACTCACTGACTCAGTTTACTTCAAATCTGTAGATTGTCATATTGATATGAGCATGATTTATAGGAAAATTGAGTTTAAAAAATAAGTAGTTCCGAATATATTTTAAGGACAGGCTTAGTATTTTCAGATAAATACTGAGGGGTATTAAAAAAAAAGTTGTCTCAAAGTTTTCACTTCGAGACAACTTTCCATGAGATATTATTTCGTAGGCGCAGGCGGTGCTATACTGGAGGTAAACATATCGCGGTGCATTTTCCACTTGCCATCTTCTTGTTTCCAGGCTACGACATATTTGCCGTTGTCAATGCTTTTATCGCCGGCACCTATCAAATCGTAAGTGCCTGTTTCCACGACAACATCGCCGCTGCCCATGACTTCTTCAGTCGTGAGCTTGATGTTTTTAACACCCATACCTTTTTGAGCCATACCAAAGAAACCACCGATACCTTCTGCACCGCAAAGCTTGGGCGCACCGGATGGCATAATACACCCGTCTTTGGTATATTTGGCAATCATCAGGGCAGCATCGCCCTTGACAAAAGCATCGCCAAAGGTTTTATTGCTTGCTTCAATTGCCGCTTTTACAGGTGCGAGGTCAAATGATTTTTCAACGATTTTCTCTTCTTTTACTTCTTTGCAACTCGTAAAAAAGAGGACTGCGAAAATGGGGATAATGAGATTTTTCATTTAAAATGATTTTTAAGAAATTAAAAAAATATTGATTGTCGCTTAAAATTAGTGTATTCAGTACGAAATCTAAAATTTTACCTAAATTTGTAAAAAAATATTAATCATGTTTGACGATACTAATATTGCTTTAAATCCAAGATCAGTTTTAAAACCAACAAAAGAGCCACGTCTTTATACTTTGGCTGAATTTCTGCGCCGTGCCGAGAAATCAGAAGAGCTTCTTGAATATTATGATGGCATCATAACCAAATTATCTATGGCAAGAGAACCCCACAATGAAATAATAATAAATGTTGGCAGTGCTTTTAAAAATGCTATAAAATCAAATAGCAAAAAGTATCGTGTTTTAGGTGGTCAACAGAAAGTGTATATGCCTGCACTCAATCATGGCGTTTTTCCTGATGTGGTCGTCATTGATGATGCACCTAAATATTGGGATGATAATAAGGTGTTATTAATAAACCCAATTATCATCGTTGAAGTATTATCAAGAAGCACTAAAAAACATGACCGTACATCTAAATTTACTGACTACAAAACATTAGAATCTTTCCAAGAATATGTTTTAATTGACCAAAACAAATGCCTTGTTGAAACATTTTATCAAGCACAACCGGGGGTTTGGCACGTAACCGTTTATGAAAATATCGATAAATCAATTCATCTAAAATCCATTGATTCTTACATTTCAATGGCTGACATTTATGAAAATATTGAGTTGAAAAAATAAATCACTGTTTCACCACCTCAATCGGAAAATCATTCCCATAGCCATAACTCGCCGGTATGTTTTTGATGAAATTCTTTCATCCATGAATATAAAGCTTTATTTTTGATTAAAATTTAATAAAATGAATACTTTAAAAGTGAAAGAACAAATTCTCAATGACAGTAAAGGCAATCCAATGGGTGTCTTTTTAACGCTTGATGAATACAATGAACTTAAAGAACAAATTGAAGATTTGGAAGATACAATTGCATATCTTAAAGCCAAATTAGAAAATGATATTGAACCAATGACTCCACTTCGAGAAATTACACTAACCCAATAATGTACCCCAATGCCTTATCAAGTCGTACTATCTAATGCTGCAATTAAGCAGTTGAGAAAACTTCCTATTCAAATTGCTCAACGCATTCAAGCACAACTTTTTGAACTTGAAAATGACCCTCGCCCCATAGGTTGCAAAAAACTAATTGGTGTAGAGGCTTGGCGTATCAGAATAAGTGACTATCGTGTGATTTATGAAATTAATGATAATATTCTACTTATTTCTGTCCTTGAAATTGGTCACCGAAAAGAGATTTATAAAAATAAATAAATCACTGTTTCACCACCCCAATCGGAAAGTCATTGCCATACCCATAACTCGCTGGATACTGAGGGGTCCCTTTATACTTCGCTGTTACTTCAGGCACTTGCTCTTGTAAGTAACTATCAATCTCTTTAACTGTAATTTTTTTATCACCTGTATCCGCTTTACCGCTTATGGCTTCCAATAAAACATAAGTGAACGCACCATGACCCAATTGCGTAAATTCTGATGCAAACTGCTCACTTCCCGAAGCTGTCAACCAATATGTACCCGTAGCCCGAGCGAGTTGTGCAATGGCTTTTTCTTCCGCTGCACCACGAGCCGCCACGACATGCTCCAAAGCAGCTGCCGATTGACAGGCATCCAAAATAAATAGCTGTTTTTGGGCTTTAATCTCTTTTGAAAAGAGTTGTAACTGATTGGCACTCAATCCTTTCTGAGCCAATGACGCATCCGAACCATAGAGTTGAGTGACATCTTGAGGAACGAGGTAAAACTCTTTTTTATCATTCATCACACCGTGACCAGCGTAGTAAAAAATGAAAACATCTTTGGCTGAGGCGTTCATTTTTACTTTTTCCAACGCACTCACGATATTGGCTTTAGTCGCATTTTCATCATTGATAAAAGCCATATTGACTTTACTAAAAATACTCGAACTGCTTTTTTCAATGCCTTCTTTAAAACTTGTCGCATCGGCAATGGCATAATTCAAATTATACTTCGGATTTTTATATTTATTGATGCCCACAACGATAACATACAATTGAATCCCCCCCTCATTTATCCCTTGGGGAGTATTAGAGCCTTTTTCAGCTCTAAAAGTGATGATAATTTCATCGGGTTTTGATTCCGTTCTTTGTGTATTCAAAGCGACTGCTTTGAAGGCATTATCACCTTCAACTAATTGAATATCAAATGTTTGTGTTTTTAATTTTTCAACTTTATCATCCTCAACAATTAGGTTTCGTGTACCGCTGCCCACTATTTTACCGTTGTGAAAAAGGCGAATTTCAGACACACCATCATCGGGGCAAGTCGCTTCTACGGTCAAAGAAATTTTATCGGTGGTCATCTTAAAACGTCTTGCCGTAGGGGTGTCATCTTCAACAACGAGGTTGCGTTGCGTCACAGGAATACCGATTTTTACTGAGGGGGGTGATTTGAGTTTGTTAATATCTTGACCGCCATCCGAACTCTCACCGTCCAGCACTTGCTTCATCAACCCAGGTGTATAAAAACCTTCATAAAGCTGTTCTAAGGGTATAATTTCCTGTCCTTTTAAATAATATAATTGCTTCAAACCACCTTGAGAACCATCAAAACGACCATCGGGTGTGAGCAAAATCCAGTCTTTACTATTGTGAAAAGTGATGATATGGGCAGCCAATTTTCCAGTCGCCAAATCCCATAATTTCATGTCTTCATCTTGGGTCAGTAAATATTTATCATTTGACATAAAAATAGCCCCAATGTAGGGAACACGTTGAGGCGGTAATGAAATAACCAATTTTTTAGTCGCTACATCATAGACTTCATAATTCAAAATATCGCTCAATTCTTTATCATCCACCACATTCAAAACATATTTTTGAGTCGGTGAGAAAAAACTTGACTCCGAAGCATTGGGAATAAGTGCCGTGGATGACAGCGTTTTACCCGTGAGAGCATCAAGCGTGATACAGGCATTTTTATCATTAAAAAACCGTACTTTTTTACCCCCCTCAGTATAAACAGGATTTGAGAGTAAATTACTTGATTCATATTTCCAAACGAGGGTTTTATTCACCAAACTGTAACAGGCAACCACATTGGTATCATCTTCTTTGCCTAAAGAAATAATCAATTTGGTTTTATCATTTGATAAAATACAAGCATGATTATCGTTGGATTGCCTTAAATAAAATAAATTACTTTTCGTGAATAAGTAATCATTTCCAAAAAGCACCTCATTTTTGATTTTGAGTGTACGCGTGTCCATCGTGAAAAATCGGTCATTACCAATCATCACAATCATATTTAAAGAGTCATATTCACGCATCGCATACACGGCATACGACTCTTTATCGGGCATATTCAGTTGCTTAAATTGATTAGTATCATTTTTCAAATCATAGATATATGGAATGTAGCGTTCATCAGTTTCAGAGAACGGTTCGGTGTTCATAAAGAGCCTTTTTTGACTCGTTAAATAGCGGTAACTCGACGTAAAATTAGCTTTTTTACTCTTTGGTAATTGCTTAAAAGTCACATCTCTGGGTCCAAAATACGTAATCCTATCGCCTGCCAAAACAGTTAATTCATCGCCTCGACTCAAATCACTCAACATAAAAGGTTGATAGGGTAAAATGCCAAATTGATACGTTTTTTTTACATTATCAATCTTAAAACCTGTCATAAAATCAGTCCAAAAAGCAAATTTTCCACCTGCCGATAAGAAGGCTTCACCCGATTGAAAACTTGAAAAACCCCGTGTATCTACTATCATATCAGCCCCTAAAAGTGCCTGATGCAGTTTAAAACCATCATTTTCAAATTGGACTTGCTGTCTTTTACCTTGAGTTGAATTGGTTAAATTAATGATATAAAAACGGTGATTGTATTCATACATCACCTTATCGTGATTGTTGTGAGAAATAGAAATATTCGCATCATATTCCCGAATATCACTTTTCTTTAAAATCACATTTGTTGACCGCACTATTTTCATGGTACGAGGTTCAATTTCCTCTAATTTATCTACTTCATCATCTCCTTTTGACGTGAGATTGCTCACAATCAAATTACCTGCGTCATTGATAAAAAGTACCCTTTTTGAGCTGTCAAAAACACGCAATATTTTACTGGTTTTTAAATCAAGTAAAATGCTACCCAAGCCACTTCCCGAAACCAAAAGAGATTCATCGCTACTAATGGATACATCACCACCTAAATGTTCTGCATTTTCTTTATTCAAATGAAAAACCTTATTGATTATGCCTGTTTCAACATTTATTTTAAAAATATTGGCTTCATCGGTATTCTCATCAAACAAGATATAGTACAACAATTTACCATTTTTACTCCAACCTGTGAATTTTGGAGGAG
>JAYUUR010000515.1:0-8379 GCA_043754475.1 Saprospiraceae bacterium
CTCATTGATTATCAACAAATTATAACTAAATTATTAAAAAAATTTCAATAATTTAATTTTCAGAAAAAATTGAAAACTATGAAAGTTTATTTTTTTTACAAAAAGATTACAGAGGTGCAGGATTTTCCAGAGTTGTAACAAATACTTTGAATATAGATAAAATTAAATGTCTTTAATTAAAAAACAAACTCATTTTAGACATACTCCTATTTATATACGCCATTTACCTGATTTTGGATTTTTACAACAAAAAAAGCTATATCAAAATGACTTTTGATATAGCTTTTATATAGAAATACTTTGATGTTTTTTATCCTTCGTGGTCAACGGATACGTCCATAATGGTATCATCTACAAGGATACGTCCACAATGTTCGCACGCAATGACCTTCTTATGCAAACCAATTTCGAGTTGCAACTGAGGGGGTATATGATTAAAACAACCACCACATGCATTCCGAATCACCGTCACCACTGCCAAACCGTTGCGGTAAGACGAGCGAATTTTGTCATACGACTTCAACAAACGATCGTCAATGCCTTTACGGGCTTTGTCCGATTTTTTACGGAATTTCTCTTCTTCTTTTTCCGTTTTTTCAAGGATTTTTTGCAATTCGATGCGCTTATTGTCTAACTCTTTTTTCTTAGCATCAAGGCGTTTGCGTGAGTTATCAAACGTTTCTTTCTTCGCTTCGATGTTGCGTTGTGCTTCTTTAATGCGTTTTTCAGCTAACTGAATATCCAAACCCTGCAATTCAATCTCTTTGTTCAAAGCATCAAACTCGCGATTGTTTTTCACATTATCAAGTTGTTTTTTATACCGCTCAATCAATGATTCAGCATCTTTGATATTGCCTTTTTGCTTCTTGATTTCGGCTTCGAGTTCTGCGACCGTTGCTTCGGCTTTGCCAATGCGGGTTTCCAAACCGGCAATTTCGTCTTCGAGGTCATTCACTTCCATCGGTAATTCACCTTTGATGCTTTGGAGTTCGTCGAGTTCGGAGTCGCCTAATTGAAGTTCGTATAGTTGTTTGAGCTTCTCAGCCGTTGAAAGTTCTTTTCCTTTGATAGCCGCCATATTGATGAATTTATTGAGAGAAATTACGATTTTAATGTATAATTTGCAAAATGAGCGCAAATTTACAAATAATTTACGGGATTAGTTAAAATTTTTGTAGAAAAAACTTTTAATTTTTTAAATTGATTTTGTAAAATATCCTCCAACAATTCTATCGTGTATTGCTCGCTCTCATAATGCCCTATATCGGCTATCATTATTTGGCTATCAGCATCAAAAAATTCATGGTATTTATAATCCGCCGTCACAAATACATCAGCCTTTGCACCCTTAGCATTGCCCAATAAAAAACCACCTGCTCCGCCACAAACCGCCACTTTTTTAATGCTTTTACTGAGGGGTCGCGTATAGCGCACACAACCCGTTTGCATCGTCTCTTTCAAAAATGTAAGAAAATCCATCGCGTCCATTTCATCCTCCAATTCGCCAATCATACCTGCGCCCACTTCAAGGTTTTCATTTTCCAAAAGATGCAAATAATACGCAACCTCCTCGTAAGGATGCGATTTTTTCAAGGCAGACAGTATTTTATTTTCTAAAAATGTGGGAAATATCACTTCAATTCTGTTCTCATGCACCTCTTCAGCTTTATTTAAAGTGCCGATATGCGGATTCGCAGCACCTGTAGGAGTAAATGTACCGACTCCCTTAGTACTGAAACTACAATTTTTATATTCTCCGATTTGACCTGCACCCGCTTCATACAGCGCATCCAAAACCGTTTGAGTATTTTCAATCGGAACAAATGCCGTCAGTTTCATCAAAATCTGCTTCTTCGGCACCAATATTTTTAGATTTTGCAAGCCCAATTTTTCAGCAATTTTGCGATTGACACCATTTATATACATGTTGTCCAAATTGGTGTGAATGGCATAAATCGCCACATCATTTTTAATAGCCGCAATAACCGTCCGCTCCACATAATTTCTACCGTTCAACCGTTTCAGACCCTTGAAAACGATGGGATGGTGCGCTACCACGAAATTACAACCCAACGCCACCGCTTCCGCAATCACATCTTCAGTCGAATCCAGACAGACGACTACACCCGTCACTTCTGCTTGGGCATCGCCTACTATCAGCCCAGCGTTGTCATAAGCCTCCTGATACTGAGGGGGGGCTATTTGTTCTAAAAATGTTGTTAATTCTTTGATTTTCATAATTTATACAAAACAGGTTTACTCGGAGCCGCATCCATCTCAAACGACGGTATTTGAAGATTCAACAAATATAAGCCGTCTTTTACTTCATCCGGCACATAAATCATTTCCGTAATAGTACAATTTTCTGCCCGTGTACCTTTCCAAAATACACGATGCGCCACCACTTTTCCGCCATCATCCTCCCGATCTACTGAGGGGGTGTCAACCAACAAATGTTGCACGCCACATTCTACGATATAAGCCATGGCTGCACCATCTATATAAGGTGGATTCGTACCTGACCAATTCATGGTCATTTTCAAATCATCATTGGGTAAAGTCCTGATAATCAAGGCTTTAGCATCATTTTCTTTAAAAACTTCTTCAATTTGGTTTTTAAAAATAATGCGGTCACCATCGTCTGTGCGAGTCGGATAAATAGAAATCACTTGGGCGAGGCAATGAAATTCGGTCAACACCTTATTAATACTGTGTCGCTGCCAATCCTTACTTTTCGTCAAATGCCCGACCCCCTCAGTATGCGTGCCGTTGCCGTGTGGAAAAAGTCGAACGCCGTATGAATTAATGACCGCCCCTTCATCCACTGCTATTTTTAACTTACCGAAATACTGTGGTTCAGCTTCCGGCATTGGGCAATACCAAGCATTTGGGTTATCTAACGCATTGATTTTCAATGGAATAGAAATATCAATCGGTTGTGATAAATCAGCTTGATAGGTGGTATTATTATGTTGAAATGAAATCAGCATGGCTGTTTAATTTGAAGATGAATGTTCTACAAATGCGAATAATGGGTTCAAATCACGGAGTGATTGAATATGAATAACCTCTGATGCAATCAGGGGTATATAATGCCGAGAATTGGCATAACTGCGGAGCAGTTAAATATAAAATTGTCAGTTATTTGAAATATTTCACATTCAACCGCTTCGCAGTTAGGACAACGTACTCACTTTAACCCTCCGATTACATCGAAGGTTATTCATATTCAATCGCTCCGCGATTTTTTCAACCCATTATTCGTATTTCAAACATAGTTATAATTGTCAACATAAAGATTGGTAAAATGTTGATTAATTTTTTAAAACAAAAAGTTTAATCTAACACCCCTCAGTATTTTCCCAAAAATTGTAACTTCGCCCAGACTTTTCACTCTTCACTATTACCTTTTCACTAATTTTCATCCATGCAAGAACCCAATATCAAAATAATATCCGCTGGTGCAGGCAGTGGCAAAACGTACAGACTGACGCAGGAAATGGTCACGCTCCTACGCGATGGCACTCGAGCGAGTGGCATCATCGCTACCACATTCACGTCTAAAGCGGCGGCTGAATTGCAGGAGCGTGTGCGGACAAAATTGCTCGAAGAAGGCTTGACAGAGCAGGCGAATGACCTATCGAATGCGCTCATCGGGACGGTGCATGGCTTGGGCGTAAAATTATTGCAGCGTTTTGCATTTGAAGCAGGGGTGTCGCCGCAAGTGGCTATCATTGCAGATGAAGACCAGCAAATTATGTTCAATCAGTCGCTTGCTCAAATTTTGACGTATGAGCGCGTTGAAAACATGAATATTTTATGCGATAAATTGGGGCTTTCAAAAAAAACGGGCAATTATGATTGGCGGCGAGATGTGCGGCAATTAGTGGATGTGGCAAGAGCCAATGCGTTTTCAAAAGACATTTTAAATGAGAGTAAAAAACGCTCTTTTGACACTTTTCAACAGTTTTTGGGCGAGCCTTTTACAAGTGAAATAGCCTACAATGAGAAACTTTTAGAGCTACTCAATCAAACCATTGAAGCCCTTGAAAATAATGCGGATGAAACAAAAGTGACCAATGATGCCATAGGCGAACTGAAAATTTTGAGAAATGATTTGCGTCAACGGGAATCGCTGCAATGGCATCAATGGGTCAAAATTGGTAAAACTAAAGTGGGCGCGAAGAGTCGGGACGCAGCGCAAGAGTTGATTGATTTTTCAAAAATTCATACGCAATTCCTTCAATTTCAAGACAATATAAAGAATTTTATTTATAATTTGTTTGATATTGTCATAGAAGGCATATCAGAATATGAGCGTTTTAAAATGCAACGCGGGCTGATTGATTATACCGATATGGAAGTCCTCGTGCGCTTGCTTTTGGACAACCCCTCAGTATTGGCGGTGCTGCACGACGAATTGGATTTGCTGATGGTGGATGAATTTCAGGACACCAGCCCCATTCAATTGGACATATTTTTAAAGCTGTCAAAAATCGCTAAACACTCCATTTGGGTAGGCGACCCGAAGCAAAGTATTTATGGTTTTAGGGGCGCAGAACCGCGTTTGATGCACGCTATTATTCAGCACGTGGGTATCCGAGATGAAGATATTTTGAAGGATTCATGGCGCAGCCGACCCGATATTGTTGATATTTCTAATGCTATTTTCACGAAGGCTTTTGATGATTTACCTGCCGAGCAAGTGGCTCTGAATGCCAAGAGAAAAGACGGTAAAGACCAAAAGGACGCCCTCATTCATTGGAATTTTACTTTCGATAATGGCGGCGATACTCGCAAACGCCAACCTGCCAGCCCTTGGACGGAGAATTGTATAGCTGAATCGTTGAAGGTTTTTCTTGAAAGACAACACTTCATTTTACCGAAAGGAGAAAAAGATTGTCGAGCTGCCCGAGCGGGCGATGTGGCTATCCTTTGCCGAACGAATGACCAATGCAAAACAGTTGCCGACGCCTTGCATCGAGTAGGTCTGAAAGCAGCGATGGCGCGAACAGGTTTGTTGGAAACGGCAGAGGCAAAATTGGTGTTTGCTGTGCTTCGATACATTCTGAATAAACATGATTCATTGTCTATTGCTGAGATTTTGCTATTGGCTGAAAAGCAAGATTTATCTGAAATTATTGAACATCGATTAGACTTTTTGGAGCGTATAGGTGAAGGCAATTACGACTGGACTTGGGCAGTAGAAAATGACTTCATTTATAAAATAAATATTTTAAGAAAAGAGATAATTGAGTTGTCTTCTAACGAAATTTTGAACCTTGTTTTAGAAGAACTTGACCTGCGCCGCATCATCGCTACATGGGGAAATTCTGCACAAAGGCTTGAAAATATAGACGTTATACGTAAGTTTTCATTGAAATATGAAGAAACTTGTCACCGTTTGCATACGGCTGCTTCGCTCGGCGGTTTCCTGCTTTGGCTCAGTAATTTGCAGGATAGAGAGGAGGATAAACAGAGCAGTGGCGAGGGAGCGGATGCCGTGAATGTGCTGACATATCACCGTTCAAAAGGCTTAGAATATGCTGTTTTGGTATTGGGTAATTTAGAGAATAATTTGCGCGATCAGGTGTTTGGCATCTCCATTCAGCCCATCACTGTCACTGCGAACGGAGTGCGGCAGGAGGGGGGTAATGCCATCAATTTAGATGATATTTTGGGCAATCGTTGGCTGCGTTTTTGGGTGAATCCGTATGCCGATTTATTTAAAAATACAGAGTTGGAAGAGCGCATTAATGCCTCAAATGCGAAGGCAGAAGCCACGCTTGCAGCCCTGTCTGAGGAGGCGCGTATCCTGTATGTGGGCATTACACGGGCACGGGATTATTTGATTTTTCCCACATCTCAGACACCTACGCGCTGGCTCAATCGCACATGGCACAAGGGAAAAGAGGATTTTCCCACACTCGAAATAGGAAATGATACGCCCTTTGAATGGGCAGGAAAATACCTTGTGAAGGAGTTTGAAGAGTTTTCGTATGAAAAAGATTTTGCTTATGCGGAAGCGGCTATTGAAAAGATAGAATATATTGAAGAGCGTGATGGTAAAAAAACTTTTTTACCTTATAAAATTGATATTGAAAAAGAGTTTATTGCCTTTGAAAATAAAGCAGCTTCAACCGGTGAAGCGTTGCAAGAAGGCTATGCACCGCCTTTGATTTTAAAGGAAGATGCTCAACCGCAACGAGTCGCCAAAGCCTTCAACTCTTACTTGACGGCTGCGCCTGAAACGGGGCGTTTGGCGATGGCTAAAAGCATAGTCGAGCGATATGATGTTTCAGAAATGATTGATTATCAAGCATTTGTGAAAAATGGTGATGCGTTTTTTGAATTTTTAAACAAAAAGTTTGATATTAAAAATATGCTGCACCGCTATCCCATTCGAGCAGATTTTGATGGGCGTTTAGTCGAATCAGAGGTTGATTTTTTTATTGAAATTTCTAAAAATAATGATGAAAAAAGTACGAATGTCATTGCAAAGAACGAGGCAATCTTAATTTTAAACAATGATTTTTCGGGGGATTATAAAAAAATAAAAAGTGAGGCAAGCCGCTGTGCTATAAAAATGTGTTGGTTGAAAAAAGCGGTTATAAAAATGTATCAACCCGATAACATACCTTTAGTTGTTCCTATAAAAATTGAAACTTACGTGCATTTTTTAATGCAGGGTGTACTTGTAAAATTAGACGTTTGATGATGGGCAAGGGTAAACGAGTAGCATATTTCTGTTTTATGGTAGCTGCGGGCTTGTTCGCTTACGTGGCTTATCGCGCCGAATATTTATCTTTTACACACGATGAAAGTCTGACATTTTCCATTTTATTTGGTAATGAAGCTTATACCAACTCTGCTAACAACCATCTTTTAAACACCTATTTGATGGATTTTTGCCTCAAAATTTGGGGTGATACTGAGGGGGTGTTGCGGTTGCCCAATGTGTTTGGTTTTATTATTTATGCTTTCTTTTCTTACAAAATCTCCAAGCGTTTAACAGGTTCTTTGCTTCAGATTGCCTGTTTTTTATTGCTGCTCTTGAATCCTTTTATCCTCGATTTTTTCTCCTTAGCTCGAGGTTATGGCTTGTCATTAGCCATGATGATAGGGAGTATTTATTTTTTATTAAAAATTTTAGACAATCATAAATCATTGATTGACAACTATTTATTCGCTTTATTTTCAATTTATGCGGTTGTTGCTAATTTCACTTTACTCATTTTTTACTTGGCGGCAATAGGCGTTTGGGGCTTGATATGGCTGTATCATGAAAAGTGGAAATTGTTTATTCGAGCCATACCTTTGAGCATTTTACTCGCTCACAGTATTATTTTATTCAACTTGATGAAATTTTTATTTTATCTGAAAAGCATCAATGGCTTGTATGCGGGTGGGGCGAGTGGATTTATTGAAAGTGTAGTTGATTCAAATATTAAATGCCTTTTGTACAATGAAAATATGGGTGCTACTTTTTTAAAAGATATACTCGTTTATGTCGTAATCCTTTCATTTTCAATAGTTTTTGCATTAAATTTTATTGCCATTTTTAAAAAACCGATTTTAAAATCGTCGCTAATTTTGATGGTTTTATTGGTCATCAGCATCGTCATTCCGATTGTTCAAAATAGAGTTTTGGGTATTTTGTATCCGACCGAGCGGACAGCGAGTTTTTACTATATCTTATGGGTTTTGCCTTGCGTTTTTTATTTATTTGAGAAGCCTATTTTAAAAAAAATACATGCAGCAACGGTTTGTGCTTTTACGGGTTTTATTATTTTAAATTTTATCAACACGGCGAATTTAAAATACTGTAATAGTTGGAAATATGATGCCAATACAAAGGATATGTTGTTGATTGTGAATCAATTACGTATTGAAAAAAAATTGTCTGACAATGTTCGACTGACTGTTTATTGGCTATATGAACCTGCTTCCAATATTTACTACCGTTCTCGATGGCAATATGATTGGCTCAGAATACAGCGTTTTGATGCCGCTAAAATATCAACAGATGATGTTTTTTACTTACCTGAAAATGAGGCATCGAAAGAGCCGTTTAGAAGTCAATTTTCTGTTTTGAAATATTATGAGGATTCTAAAATAGTGCTTTTGAAACGGCGATAATTGTATCCTTACAACGCTTCAAATGAGTCCAGCGGACTCTCACGTTTGTAGAATTAATTTATAAAGTTAAGGTTGCAGGAGTCCAGCGCACTCACACGTTTGTAGTTTATTACAAACGTGTGAGTCCGCTGGACTCGTAAAAAGTGAGGTTCGTTCTTTTTTCTACAAACGTATGAGTCCGCTGGACTCGTAATAAGTGAGGCTCGTTCTTTTTTCTACAAACGTGCGAGTCCTCTGGAC
>JAYUUR010000516.1:0-2828 GCA_043754475.1 Saprospiraceae bacterium
GCTGAAAATGTGTTTTTCTTTTTCGGCTTCAGATAAATGGCTACTTTCTTGAATTTTTATACCCAATAATTGCTTCTGATAATTCCATTCATACACCGCAGAATGCACATCCAAGCCCTCATAGCATTGCAAACGAATCAACTCCGTATCGAGTAAACGAGCCAGCATATTCGCCAATTCCGTTTTGCCAATACCTGGATTGCCTTCAATGAGAATAGGCTTTCGGATTTTTAAGGCTAAAAAAACCACCGTCGCCAATTCTTCTTCAATCACGTAGCCCAAATTTTCCAAACCGTCTATTATCGGTTGGAGGTCTTTTATGTCGTCAACTTTGAGAGCCATATAAATTTAAGTAAGAGTAAAAAGTAGAGAGCATAAACGCCGAAAAAACATTTAGCTCTCTACTTTTATAATGATGATATCCCAATATCTAATATCAGAATATCCAAATATCTCAATATCCCAATCACATAGCAGGTACACTCTTGATCACCCCTTTTTCTCTCAATATATTCCATACTTTAAGTGGCGTAATCGGTATATCAATATGCTTAACGCCCAAGTGCGAAAGCGCATCCACGATGGCATTCGCAATAGCCGGTGGTGCGCCAACGGTAGGCGATTCACCTACGCCTTTTGCCCCAATCGGATGATGCGGCGATGGCGTAATAGTTTTATCTGTCTCCCATTTTGGCGATTCAACGGCTGTCGGTACGAGATAATCCATGAGCGAACCATTGAGCAAATTGCCGTCCTCGTCGTATATAAGTTCCTCGAACATAGCCGGTGCAAGACCTTGTGTCAAGCCACCATGAATTTGTCCTTCAACAATCATCGGATTGATAATCGTTCCGCAATCATCTACGGCGATGAAGCGGCGAATTTTGATGGCTGCCGTTTTAGGGTCAATATCCACGATGCAGATATATGAGCCAAATGGGAAAGTCAAGTTAGGTGGGTCATAATAATGAGTGGCTTCAAAACCCGCTTCCATGCCTTGTGGATGGTTGGTATAAGAAGCAAAAACGAGTTCTTGAATGGTCTTCGACTTTTCAGGTGCACCTTTTACGGAGAATTTACCTGGTTCCCATTCGAGGTCTTCTTCACTGACTTCAAGGAGATAAGCGGCAATTTTACGCGCTTTATCCCTCAATTTACGAGCAGCAATGACAGCCGCCGCACCCGCAGTCGGTGTACTCCGGCTGGCATACGTACCCAAGCCATAAGGCGCGGTATCGGTATCGCCTTCCTCGATTTGAATATGCTCGGCAGGGATGCCCAACTCTTGGGCGATGATTTGAGCGTAAGTGGTTTCATGCCCTTGTCCTTGTGATTTTGTACCCAATCGAGCAATGGCTTTGCCTGTTGGATGAACCCGAATTTCACATGAATCAAACATTTTAATGCCTAAAATATCAAAATCCTTAGAAGGTCCTGCTCCCACAACCTCTGTAAAACTACAAATGCCGATGCCCATTAATTCTCCTTTTTTGCGTTTTTCTATTTGCTCCAAGCGCAAAGCAGGATAATCAACAATGTCCATCGCTTTTTGAAGGCAATCGGGATAATTACCGCTGTCATACTCCCAACCCAATGGAGAATGGTATGGAAACTGGTCTTTTTGAATGAAATTTTCCATCCGTATTTGAGCAGAATCTTTACCGATTTCTAATGCCAAACGGTCAACCATGCGCTCAATGGCATGAACTGCTTCAGTCACACGGAACGAACAGCGATACGCCACACCGCCTGGCGGTTTATTGGTATAAACGGCATCCATTTCAGTAAATGCCGTCGCATAATCGTAAGAACCTGTACAAATAGCGAACATGCCCGCTGGATATTTAGATGGATTCGCAGCAGCATCCGTATAGCCGTGATCGGCGAGTGTTTTGATACGCAAGCCTTGAATTTTACCATCTTTTGTAGCAGCCAATTCGCAAGTCATATGATAATCCCGAGCGAAAGAGTCAGCCGCAAGGTTTTCCATACGGTCTTCAATCCATTTAATAGGTTTTCCTATTAAAACAGATGCTGCAATAGCAATGACGTAGCCCGGATAAACAGGTACTTTACCGCCAAAACCACCCCCAATATCAGGTGAAATAACCCGTATTTTCTCTTCTGATAAACCGACATGACCAGCCACCAAAGCAATAACCGTCCGAATAGCGTGGGGTGCTTGAGTGGTCATATACATCGTCAATTTGCCTTCAATCGAGTCAAATGACGCGACACAACCGCAGGTTTCGATAGACGCTACGTGGATGCGGGGAATATAAATCTGTTCTTTCACGACCACATCTGCACTTTTGAAAACAGCCTCCGTTTTTTCACGATCGCCTGCTTCCCAATGCCAAATATGGTTGTCCGTCTTGCCTTTATCTTTCCTCAAAACAGGAGCATCGGCATCAAGGGCTTTGTGTGGATCAACAACAGGCGTTAAAACCTCATATTCCACATCCACCGCTGCCATACCATCGGCGGCAATATAGCGTGAGGTGGCAATCACCGCGCAAACTTCCTGCATATAATACATGACTTCATCGGTCGGCAACACCATTTGAGTGTCCGACATGAGGGTTGGCATCCAATGCAGGTTGTATTTTTCCAAATCACGACCTGTGATGACGGCTAAAACGCCGGGTATTTTTAATGCCTCTGTTGCGTCAATTTTCAAAATTTTCGCATGGGCATAAGGGCTACGGACGATGTCCATATAGAGCATACCGGGCAATTTTATATCATCGACATATTTGCCCTTGCCGTGCGTGAAGCGAGCATCTTCTTTCCGCTTCATGCTATGCCCCAAACCACTTATTTCTTTT
>JAYUUR010000517.1:0-8346 GCA_043754475.1 Saprospiraceae bacterium
TTGACGATATTTTACAAATAAGTCTTGTAATTTTGATCCAATATCTTCTACACTTTTTACACTTAATCCCCAATAGTTTTGTTCGTTCTCATTCTTTTATAAACAATTTTTAATTCATAGTAGCTTTTTTACTAATTTAACAAAGTCAAGCTAACCATTTTTTTTAAATAAAACACATCTAACCATGGTTGAAATTATTTTAAAGCACTTGACGCTCACTCAAACTAATTTGACTCATCACACTGAGTTGGTTCATCAAAAGATGAATAACAACGCTACTTATGTTGAGTTGCAACCACTCGTCACGGCATTAAGATAATTGATTGATGCCTATTCTGCCGCTTTGTTGAATGCCGCAGACGGCGGTAAAGACAGAACTAAAGCCAAAAACAAGGCGAAAGATGAGTTGAATCAATTGATGACGAAACTCGCCAAAACAATGGAAATCAATGCCAATGACCTACCGGCAGGAGAAGGTGAAGACTTTGCAAAAGACGCCGGTTTCCAAATTCAAAAGGGTCTACCTGAAACTGCGCGTTCAGCCACCTAACCGAATAAGATTTGGTTAGGCGTTTTTATTGTTATAAAACGATACGGCTTTGACATATTTTTATCAGCGCATTTCTCTTAAACCATTGTAATAGGATTTCAACACCTGAGAGGCTATGGCACCTCGGATATCAAACCAACCCCATTTAACCCCAAATTCAATAGGGAATAATTGCAATTGCCGAATTTTATTCGGTTCTTCGTGACTATTATTTTTGTTCATGTCCCGAATTTACGCTTTTTTATCGTATTTCGGGACTTTTTTTACAAAAAAAATCACCTAACTTGTTGATTTTCAACATGTTAGGCTATTTTAGGTAGACCCTATTGCAGTTTTTACAAAAAAAAATGTCGAAACACAATGGTGTGTCTCGACATTTCCTCCAAATTACATCTCATAAAAAAATTAAGTATATACTGCTTTTAAACCTTTCTAATGAATCATCAGCTTACCGCTGCCTTGCTTGCCATTATTTTCAATGGTGAAAAAATACAAGCCTCTCGCCAAATCCTTTCTTTCAAAATTAAATACTTTGCCTTCAAACTTTTCACTTCTCATCAATCGCCCTGTTGCATCATACAGCTTGAAATAGCTTGGAAAAAGAGGGGGGTTAACATCATCCATTTCAAAAATTGCCATTTCTGTAAATGGATTAGGGTACACTTTAATCGGTATGCCGTTGGCTTTTGGTGACTCGATGGTCGCCGAAATCAGGAAATTTTTTCCAACGGTATGGGATGTCCTGCTCGTTATAATAGGTGCATTATAATCAAAATATATGGCTGCCTTGTTGAGGATAATAGATCCTAAAAGTAAATTCGGTTTTTGGTGAACGCGGAACTTCACGAAGCCCTGCGAGGCAGCCACATTGGTAAAATTGTCCGCTAAACGGACATTGCTAAAAGTAAATTTAAGTACGTTGCTTTCTATCAACTCCGCTTTGTAGGGGTGGCTACTGGCACCGAATTCAATTGAAGACGGCTCCAGTAACGCCGACAAAGTGTCGCGGATAATGATGTTGAAAGCTGTATCCGTTCCCACGTTTTGGAAGCGAATCATATACTCCAGATCGGTATTAGGCTCAATTAAACGCTCCCTTTGATAACCCACCGGCGATGCCAGTTTGGTATTTGTTTCTAAGGAACTGACGATGGTTTGGCAGTCAATATCTACGAAAGGGTCACCGTCTGCCTCTGGCAATTGCAATACAAAACCTGTACTGACACCACCAGAGACATTTTGACCGCAACCTTCAATAGAGATTGCTACTAATTGGTTTGTGGGATAGCCTCTCTCTTGCTCTGCTTGCAAGCGGTAGGTTCTACCGTTCGGTTTAAAGGAAAAAGTCCGACTTTGACCTGCATTATAGGTCTGACTGCTTCTTAGGAAAACAACTTCATCTTCAATGACAATAGAATTAATAGGAGTAGAAGTCGTTGCTTGCCCTGTGTTTCGAAGATTGAATCTTAAACTATCTCTATCACAGCTTCCTGTCACTTCCATGCGTGCACCTCTCCACGAAGGGCAAATGGAATCAGGATAAATATGTGCCTCCGTGCAAGCTGTACGACCCAATACTGAGGGGTTATCGCAAGATACTTTAGCAACGATATTAAAACGACCGCATTGCAAAATATCCAAATCGCCGACATTAAAACGGTATGTTCTACCAGTTTTTGAAATAAGCGGCAATGTTGCACTTTGATAAATCAAGGTCGTATCGAGTGTCACTTGTACATAAGTATTCTGAACGGGCATTGTCCCGTTATTACAATAGCTAACATTGTACGTGTTGTCAAAACATCTTCTTAAAATAGGGGTTCCAATATCCACACGAAGTCCTGTACAAGTCAAAACGGGTTTTACAGGAATATTAAAAGTATCTGATTTATTAAATCCAGCAATATTCACTACCGAATCTGTAAAACAGGCTTGCCATAAATTATTAGGTGCAAAAATGCTGAGTTTGTAACGACCCGAATCCAATTGAAAAGCATAATTGCCATTTACATCAGTCGTCGCATTGAAAATTTTATTAGCACCACCATCTGCTTTAACTACCCAACCTGCAATCCCTTTTTCATTATTATCAAGGCGACAGTTTTGATTCAAATCCGTTACCACCTTACCCCTCAGTATATTTGAGTAAACCAAGCCTTCGCCATTGGTTTTTATCAAACAACCGCTCTTCGTAGTTAAACCGCGGTTTGTATTTTCAACCCGACCACTTAGTATAAAACCTTTATCAGCACATTCTTGCAAGCCGAAAAGTAGAAATAAAGAAAAATCGGTTCCAGGTATTGATTCAACGTCTTCAGTCATTTTATGTGACCATTTGACCTTACCGTCGCTATCGAGTTTGAGCAATTCAGTTTCATTCAAAACCGGATTGATGCCGTAGCCTAACACCACCATTCCACCATCTTCAGTGGGTAAAATATTAGAAATTTCTTTCGCTCCGCCTGAAAAAACGGGCATAACACCCCAAATTAATCGTCCGTCAGTTTTAAATTTAACGACATCGCGACCTGTACATACTGCTAAACTCCCGTCTTTCAGGCGAATTAAACGAAAGAATGTATTTATATTGGAATTCAGATTAATAAGATTCAACTCAACACCTGCTGCACTCAAAATCCATAACACAGGACGCTTCTCCACTTTATCATTCAACTGCCATAAAATACTGCCATCACTATCTTCTGCAAATCCACTCAACATATTTTCCGAATTGGCATATTGCTTAGTCCATATAGTGTCGCCTTGCGCATTCAGTTTAAGAAAAGTTGCTTTTTGATTATTATTAGTGCACAATATCCCAAAGTTACCTTGTGATAAAGCTTGAAAATCTTGAAGTGCAACAGTAATAGGAATGCGTTTCATTGAAATAGAATCCGCATTGGGTGAAACTTTAACCCATTTTATAGCTGCCGAAGAATCATTCAAAGCAATGATAAAATTGCCATCTGATGTCTTAGCCAAAAGAACTTTATTAACTCTATTGATACCTTCAAATGTCCGATTGATTAAAACTGCACCGTCAATATCCGTTTTGATAACTATTAATTGACTCTCATCATTGATACCGCAAGAAATAAAACCACCATCGGGTGTTTGTAAAGTACGGAAAAGTGTTGCACTCGACGGATATGTACGCTTCCAACCCTGTGCTTGAAGGGCAATAACCCCAGCAAAAAGGCTTAAAAAGAGTGTTAATAACCGTAAATTGAGCTTCATGGAAGTCGTTTTATTTATGAGATGCAAGGCGTTATACCGTTTGATAGTACAAAGGTGGCTGCATTTTTTGCAGTGTGCAATTACATTTAATAGCTTTTGTAAAAAGAAATTCATTTTAAAGAATTGATTATCAATTATTTATGTATAATTTTGTAAAAATTTAACGCTTTTTATTATTTTTTTTGTTATAAAATAATTAACTGAATTGCCATTTCATTATTCTATAAAACTTCAACTTTTATGCTCGGCAGTCAATTACTTCAAATTATAAAATCGCTGGATAAGCGGGATATGCGAGAGCTAAACAAAGTTGTTCGCTCTCCATATTTCAATCAAAGGGAAGACGTGATATTGCTTTTTGATTGGATTGATAAATCCCTAAATAGCAAATTACCGGACTTGTCTAAAGAAAAAGTTTTTTCGGAAATATTCCCTGACAAAAAGTATAACGATGTTTTGATGCGACAAATGATGTCGTACCTCTATAAAATCATTCAAAAGTACCTCATTACTGAGGGGGTCATTCAAAATGATATGGAGTCACAACTCTATTTGACCCATGCTTTGAGGCAACGCAATGCAGATAAAATTTTAGAAAAACAGTTAAACGATTCTTTAGAAATAATTGATAATCAAGGTTTTAAAAATGCAAAATATCATTATTTGAAATATTCACTTCGAGTAGAACAATACGACTATTGGAGTAAAAAAAATCGAAGTTCAGAATTGAATCTACAAGACTTGTCAAATGAACTGGATTTTTTTTATTTATCAGAAAGATTGCGACAAGCCTGTATTATGCATTCTCATCAAACCATTACTAAGCATATTTATGAACAACATTTATTGAAACTTGCTGTTGATAAAATAAGTGAGTTTTCAAATATACCCCCCTCAGTTTCAGCCTATTTCCATACCTATAAAGCCTTGACAGAGCCTGAAAATGAAGAGCATTTTCATCAGTTGAAAAATATTATAATTGTTCAAGGCTTTTTATTTCCTGAAAATGAGCGACAGGATTTGTACATTTTAGCAACCAATTATTGCATTCGACGATTGAATCAAGGTGAAAAATCTTATGGAAGAGAGGCATTAGAACTTTATCAAGCGCGGTTAGATAATAATGTGTTGCTTGAAAATGGCATTTTACCTATTTATACTTACAAAAACATTCTCGTCCTCGCCCTCAAAGCTGAAGAATACGAATGGGCAGAGCGTTTCTTATATGATTTCAAGCAATATTTGCCTGAAAAAGAACGGGAGAATATTTTTCAATACAATTTGGCTTTGTTTTATTTCAGAACGGGAAAATATGATGAAGCGATGGTGCTGTTGCAAAAAGTGAATCTACATGATGTGCTATATAACTTGGATGCCAGGCGGCTCTTAGCGCGTATTTACTACGAATTAGATGAAGCCAATGCATTGCATTCATTGATAGAAAGCTCCAAAGTTTATCTCCACCGTCAAAAAGGCATTGGTTATCATCATGATATGTATGCCAATTATTTTAGATTTTTGGATAAAATGATGAAAATTGGCTTAAAAAAGGCAGAAGTGCGGTCTATACTGAGGGGGGAAGTAGAAGCTACCCAACTCCTCGCAGAACGCGAATGGCTTTTGCTTAAACTCAGTTAGTGAATTTTTACCCTTGCACATACACCACCGTTTTTTCTTCAAAATAAGGCACTTTGAAAAACTTGGTAATGGAGTTCGTTTCAGCGTAATGTCCTTTGCCTAATAATTTGATTTCTTCCTTCACATTACCGCCTTTTAGGGCTAAAAGACCGTTGGGCAAAGCATGAATTTGCTGCTTTTTAATTAAATGCGTACTCCATTGCACCAATTTATCAAGCGTAGCAACAGCGCGTGTAATGACGAAATCAAACTTTTTGTTTTTTATTTCTTCAGCTCTAATATGTTGCGCTACTACATTTTTTAAACCCAATGCAGCAACTATTTCCTGCACCACTTTTATTTTTTTACCAATACTATCCACCAGCATGAAAGATACTGAGGGGTATAGAATGGCGAGTGGGATTCCCGGAAAACCACCACCCGTACCCAAATCTAAAATCTCAGCCCCATCTTTAAACTGTACGATTTTAGCAATGGCGAGTGAATGCAACACATGATGGGTGTATAAATTTTCAATATCTTTTCTTGAAATAACATTTATTTTTTCATTCCATTCGGTATAAAGCGGTAATAATTGCTCGAATTGCTGTTTTTGCACATCCGTCAGGTTGGGGAAATATTTTAAAATTTCTGTCATAATATGGTTTTTGAATGTTTCTTTTGAAAAAACAGGTACTTTTGCACAAAATTAAAAAATGGAATCGAAACGTCAGAAACAAGTGGCTGAATTAATCAAACGTAATTTCAGCTTGGTGATACAAGAAGAGTCGCCGAATATATGTGGTAGTCAAGTATTGGTCTCTGTTACAATGGTGGCAGTGGCACCCGATTTGAGCTATGCGAAGATTTATCTCAGCATTTTTAATACAGAACAGAAATTAGAACCACTGTTACTTTTACAAGAAGAATTACCGGTTTTGAAATCTAAACTCGCGCACCGCATCCGCAAGTTGGTTCGTATTATCCCCGATATTGCTCTTTTTTATGATGATACCATTGATGAAATGTATCGCATAGATGATATGATGAAAAAATTGGAAGCAGATGGGCAATTTGGCAAACCGGAGGATAGTGAAAAGTGAAAAACTAATAGTGAAAAGTGAAAAATACACTAATGATTCGCCTCAATTAATCTAATGCCTTTTTCTTCTAAAACAACTTTTCGCATTTTATAAAGACTACCGATGGCTCGTTTAAAAGCCTTTTTACTCATCCCAAGCGAGGCATAAATTTCATCAGGCGAGCTATTATCCGTCAAGGATAGATAGCCATTCGTTTCTTTTAATTTTTTTAAAATAATATCCGTCGCATCGGGTATTTGATTGCGATAGCCTTGCTTTTGTAGGGCGATATCCATTTTGCCATCTTCTCTAATCTGCTTCACATACCCCCTCAGTATTTGACCCGTTTTGATGGGTTGAAAAATTTCATTTTTAAAAATTAAACCAATGTATAAATCATTGACAATCAATTTATAACCCAAATCAGTTTGCTTCCAAACCAATATTTTGACTTCATCATTTTCATTCAGTTCATCATCTGCTGTATCTGATAAATACTTCGCAATTTTGGATGTCGCATATATTCTATCCGTCGCTTCATCGAGCAATATTTTGACAATATAAACTTTGCCGACAACCATTTTTTCATCTTGCTCCCGAAAAGGAACAAAGAGGTCTTTCATCAAACCCCAATCCATATATGCCCCGTTCGCCGCTACATCTTTAACGACTAAGCCCACTATTTCACCCAGCGTTGCAAAAGGTTTTTCAGTGGTGGCAATCACGCGATCTTCTGAATCGCAATAAAGAAAAACCTCTAATTCATCGCCCGCTTCCAAACCATGAGGTACATAGCGTTTAGGCAAAAGTACTTCACCATAAGCACCTGCATCCAAATAAGCCCCAAAACTCAAGGTTTTGACCACTTCGAGCGTAGAATATTGACCAATTTTTATCATATTTTAACAATTCAAAGCACCACAAACACTTAAAGTTTGACCCGAAACATACCCGCTCATATCAGAACCTAAAAATACGCAAGCATCCGCTACTTCTTCACCCTTGCCCATCCGACCCAACGGAATAGCTTTCATAAAACTATCTTTCACCTCTGGACTCAATACATGCGTCATTTCCGTTTCGATATAGCCTGGTGCAATAGCGTTGCAACGAATATTGCGATTACCATATTCTTTAGCAATTGATTTTGAAAAACCAAAAATCCCTGCTTTCGACGCGGCATAATTGGCTTGACCTGCATTGCCGAACACACCCACTACGCTACTCATATTAATAATGGAGCCGCTCCGCTGTTTGAGCATCGGGCGAAGGGCGTGTTTAGTGATATTAAAAACGGACTTTAGATTAGTAGTCATTACTTCATCCCACTGTTGTTCAGTCATCCGAAGCATGAGATTGTCGCGCGTAATACCAGCATTATTGACTACAATATCCAAGCGACCCAATTCTTTCACCACATTATTTATCAAAGCCTCAGCATCGCTAAATGACGCCGCGTCTGAGCGATAAGCCTTTACGGTAGCGCCTGCATTCGTCAATTCGGCTGCCAATGCTTCCGCTTTTTCAGCCGACGATTCGGAAACGTAAGTGAATGCTACAGTAGCTCCTTGCTCTGCAAAACGGCGAACGATGGCTTCACCGATGCCTCGCGAACCGCCCGTTACAAGGGCTATTTTATTTTCAAGAAGTTTCATATTTCAATAAAAAGGTATTTATAATAAAATTGTTTTCAATATTTTATAAAAAGAGAGCCATACTGAGGGGGTGATTCCGAAGAATGCACCCTCTTAGTATGGAGACAAAAGTAATCGTAAAGTTTGAAAGGAAGAAACAAATTCGGCAAGGGTTTCGGTGGGGGTTTAGTAACCCGATTTTTGTTTTTTTCAAAAAAACAAAAAT
>JAYUUR010000518.1:0-2812 GCA_043754475.1 Saprospiraceae bacterium
ATTTTTGAACCGCATGGTTTAGTCATGGTTTTAGAACCTTTGAGCGATAATCCCGACTTGTTTATGCGCTTCTCCGATCAAACATATTTATTATGCAAAGCAGTGAACAGTCCTTCGTGTAAAATTCTGTTCGATATGTGGCACATGCAACGCAACGAAGGCAATTTGATAGATAGTATGAATCGAGCATGGGCTGAAATCGCCTATTTTCAAATTGGTGACAATCCCGGACGCAATGAACCGACAACAGGCGAAGTGAACTATAAAAACATTTTCAAGCATATTGCCAATAAAGGTTTCAAAGGCGTTCTGGGCATGGAGCATGGCAATTCTGTCAAGGGAAAAGAAGGGGAAATGAAAGTGATAGAGGCTTATCGCGCGTCAGATATTTGATGGATAATCATGGGTAATAGGTAATAAGTAATAGGTAATGGGTAATAGGCTGTCAAAAATACTGGAAATACTGAGGGGGTGTCTCGATTTAGATTCCACTCTATTGCTTGTCACCAATTGCCCATACTTATTACCAATTGCCCATTACTTATTACCCATCACCCCTAAAATAAAATAAGCTAAAACGCCTTGACTTGTAATCAAAGCCTGCCAATAAATATCCCAAGCTTTTGAATAAAACAAAGTCCGAAATGTAAGTAAACTACTGAAAATCAATAAGTTAGATGTATTGAATAAATGCCAACCGAAGTAAATTCCTAAGCCAATCAATGCCAAACCGAAGAGTCTCGCTTGTTTGTCACCTAACAAAACGGCGAAGGATTGTATATGGGCATGAGTGTCGCCTTCGATGTCTCTCAAATCGTTGGTGTGGATTTGAAGCATGATAAAACAGGCGATTGTCATGCTCAAATTTAAAATTATATCAGTTGGAGGTAGAATTGAATTAGTAGAAAAAACAGGAAATAAAACAGTCAAAAGCACCCATAAAAAAGCCACCAAAACGACTTTCATAACGGGCAATGATTTGAGGGTAAAAGAGTTGGCACCTATTTTAAATTCAGTTGTATAAAGCAAACAGGGAATGATGCCGATCAAAGCAGGCAGAAGAATTGGCAATCTAAAAGGTAAAGCGATGGCAATTAGAATGGACACTATCCAAATCAGTTTTTTTAAAATAGGTTGCAAGGCTACATACCAAGCGGAACGCTCAGGATTATTAGCCCAATCCGCTTGTGAAATATCCAATCTATCGAGTGTATAAAAAACCCACGTGAAGGCAAAAGACAAAGCAATTAGGATAAAATCTGGCTTCAGATTCAAGGTTTTGTACGTCAAGCCCGTCCATGCTGCGGCTTCTAACGCCATCGGAATATTACTCCAAAGTAAAACTTTATAGCACCGCACTTTAAAACGCTTTGGTTAAAACTTTGAGACGTACGAGGTATTCATATGATGTAGCAGGGTTTTGTAGATTCAGTCCATCCATCGAATTTAATAAGCTCGACATGACATATTTTTGGACCAATTGAGGCTCTATGCCTTCAATAAATATATCGCCCATTTTATATTGGCTGCTAAATTCTTTTTTCCATAAATTATCAAAATTAGAAAGGGTTGCTTGGTTTTCGGTATTTTCAACGAGGTATTCACTCACCGTTTCAGCCGCATAAATACCCGTTTTTATGGCATAAGAAATGCCCTCGGCTGTTATTGGATTGACAAAACCACCTGCATCGCCTATCAAAATCAAGTTTTGACGAACGCGCGACCAGCTAAAATCGCCAAAGGCTAAGGGGATTTTACCACCTTTTAAAATGCCTTCCAATTTGGCATGTTTCAATTTTTTTGAAGCAATCGGATGGTTTTCAACAAAATCGTACATCAGTTCTTTGATGTTAATTTTCCTATCTTCTACTATATTTTGAAAAGTGCCGCCGCCAATATTGGCAGTTGTTGGCGAAGTCGGAAATATCCAAAAATAACCTGGCAAAATATCATCAGAGAAATATACTTCAATCGTATTATTCAAATCCGCCACATTGCTGTAATATCCACGAACTGCCAACGCACACGATTGCGGGTCTTTGTTTTCTTTCCCCAAAATAGAATTGACGCCCGTTGCATCTATCACAATCGTTGCTTCGCACAAGGCTTCTCCATTTATTTCAACGGCTGTTACTTTATCACCTTCATATCGCACGCCCGTGACTTTAGTATTTGGTAAAAACGTAACGGATTTATGTGAAATAGCTTTTTCAAGCAAGATATTATCAAATTCATGGCGACTGATTATGTAAGCGAGTGCTTCTTCCGAAGGGGGTTTTTCAAAAATGAGTTTGGTATTGTCTCTAAAAACTAAAGTATAGCCATTTGTTAAAAAAGTACTGCTTGATCTGATGGTTTCATCCAACCCCAAGCGTTTTAGGGCAGGCATGGCTTTATAGGTCACGCCATCGCCACAGGTTTTATCTCTCGGAAAATTTTCTTTATCAATCAATAAAACCGAATGACCTTTTTCTCCCAAAATGGTAGCAGCCGAAGAACCGGCGGGTCCCGCTCCTGCAATTATGACATCGTATTTTTTCATAACGTATGGCTTGACCCTTTGGAGGCTATTTATTTGAATAATTTTGGTTTCATAATTAATTATGTTATAAAAACGGTAATTGTCTTTAAGTAAAGTGCGGCAATACTGGGGGGGTATAGGGTTATTTCACAAAAATATTGTCAGAAATAAATTGGTTATTTTGATGCTTTTATCTTGAGTTTTTAGTGTAAGTAGTAATGCGTAAATAAACGTTACTTTTTTTGCAGGTGCAGCGCACCTTAATATTTGTAGAAATCAAATAAAAACGGC
>JAYUUR010000519.1:0-2803 GCA_043754475.1 Saprospiraceae bacterium
GTCATCATGCTTTCATCGCAAGATAAAATAGATGTTGCCATCAATTGTATGCATCATCGCGCTTATGATTATGTGGTGAAAAATGAAACTGCTTTTATGCGTTTGCAAAAAACGATTACAACTATTTTCAGCTATAAAAAAATGGAAAAGGCGTTGCAGTGGTACATGGATAGGGTTTAAGTATTTCACTATAAACTTTTCACTAAGGAAAAATGGATACCACTTTAAAACTACCCTTTTATGCCAAATTCGCTTTGATAGCCATTGGCATTTTAGCTTTTACCTTCACGCTGTATGTTGGTCAGTCAATCATTTTACCGCTGGTGTATGCCGCCGTTATTAGCATTTTGCTCAATCCATTGGTCAATTTTTTAGTCTTTAAAAAAATCAATAGAACATTCGCGATTGCGATAGCAGTCGTGTTGACGATTTTCGTTACAGCCGCTTTGTTTTATTTTATTTCAATCCAGTTTTCTATGTTTAGCGAAACATATCCTCAACTGAAAGAAAAATTTAATGAAACCAGCACGAAAGCCATCCAATGGATTTCACAGCGTTTCAATATCAAAGAAGCTAAAATTAATGAGTGGATAGACAACACCAAAAATGATTCAGTGAATAATATGGGCGGTGCTATCGGTCAAACCGTTAACACTGTCAGTAGTGTTTTAATTATCTTGTTTTTGCTGCCGGTCTATATCGCTATGATACTCCACTATAAACCCTTGTTGTTAGAGTTTATCCGCAAAGTTTTTCATGACGACAATCAAGGTACAGTTCAGAATATTTTGACCAACTCGAAGACAATTATTCAAACTTATCTGAGCGGATTGCTTTTAGAAGCTGCCATAGTCGCTACGCTCAATTCAGCAGGCTTGTTGATTCTGGGGATTAATTATGCCATTATTTTGGGCATTACGGGGGCTATTTTGAATATTATACCGTATATCGGGGGCGTCGTAGCCATTGCTTTGCCAATGATAATTGCTTTAGTCACTAAAGACAGTTATACGCCTGCCATACTCGTTTTTGGTCTTTATATGCTGATACAATTTATAGACAATAACTTCATTATACCCTACATAGTGGCTTCCAAAGTAAAAATTAATGCCTTGATGTCTATCATTGTCGTCTTAGTGGGGGCGGCATTGTGGGGCGTGCCTGGCATGTTTCTATCTATCCCATTGACCGCTATTGTGAAAGTCATTTTTGATAATATAGAACCCCTAAAGCCGTGGGGATTTTTACTCGGCAACATCGTACCGACCTCAAAAATGACATTCAATTTTGTTAAAAAGAAAGCCAGTAGCAAAAAAGAAACACCCCCCTCAGTATAATTAGGAATTAGGAATTCCTAATTCAATAAGTGTGAATCATGTAAATTTTTTTAAAAGTTGTGTAACACTTATCAACCCCAAGATGCCGACCTTTGGAAAGTGAAAATTTACTCACAAATAAATCTGATACAATGAAAAAAATAACGATGTGTATAATCACAGTTTGCCTGTTATTCACATTTACCCCTACGCCCTTAAGAGCAATTACGGCAACCATCCCAAACACAACAGCCACTACTTCGCCCATCGAATCAGCAGCAGCCACTGCATTAATGGCTCGATTGAACGAAATAAAAGCGATGGATAAATCCAATCTAAAGGCTTCTGAAAAGAAACAATTGCGTAAAGAAACGCGCGCTATCAAACGCGAGCTTATGAGATTGAGCGGCGGGGCGTATTTTTCTGTCGGAGCAATCATTGTCATCTTAATACTTTTAATCCTTTTGATCAAATAAAATAGGGAAAAAAATACTCACATTTCTACACTTATTGGCTGTCAAGTTCTCGAATTGGGGAATGAGGCAGTGTAAGACATTGATTTTCAATTCATTGCCAAACAACATTTTATCGGGCATTGATTTTTTATAATTGATAATAGAAGTTAATTATAAATTTCATTAAAAATCAAAAATTACTAAAATGAAAAAATTTACAGGGTCTTTAATGACCGTCTTCCTATTATTTATCCTCATGCCTACTACGATGACCGCAGCCACTGAGCCTACAGCAACCACCGCCACTGCTACCAATACAACGGTTGAATCGGCTCAAGCCAAAGCCTTGACGACTCGATTGGCAGAAATTAAAGCGATGGATAAATCAAAAATGAGTTTTTCTGAGAAAAGACAATTGCGCAAGGAAACACGCTCTATTAAAAAAGAATTGAAAGCACTCAGTGGCGGCGTTTATCTTTCAGCAGGTGCTATTATTGTAATAGCTCTTTTATTGATTTTATTGTTGTAATTTTTTATCATAACAATACAATTATTAACCATTATCAAATAAAATCAACCATTTTAATTTAATTAATCATTTTTAATAAACCATTTAAATCTACTATTATGGGAAATTTACTTTATATCCTCGCTGTTATATTGGTCATTGGATGGCTCGTTGGATTCATAGGCTACGGAGCAGGAGGAATTGTACACATTTTACTTGTTATCGCCATTGTGGTGGTATTACTCAGAGTAATTCAAGGCAGAAGACCTATCTAAATGGAATGATGAATGATGAAATTTTATGAAAATTGTTCATTTACTCATTTCAATCATAATCTGTTAAAATTAAGAGACCCGTTTAGAAATAAACGGGTTTTTGTTTTGTACCACGCGGCGAATACCCCCCTCAGTATAATTAGGAATTAGGAATTACTGGTAACTTCGGAAAACTGCGAAATAAACATTTTGACACTACGTGTCAGAAGGAAATACTTGTAATCCATGGTTATTACAAACATTTTGACT
>JAYUUR010000520.1:0-8299 GCA_043754475.1 Saprospiraceae bacterium
GCTAAAGTCGCTAATTTTCCAGTTTCGATAGTGACTTCGCGTCCGTCAGGTAGGTTAAAGGAGGTTTTTAAAGGAATTTGCTTTCCCATTTTTTAACAAAAAATAATTAATTGCTTTGAGTAAAAGTCATCGGAAATAGCTTAAAAAGATACTTTTATTCAAAGCGGATGATAAATCAATTCCACCGAAAGGGAATTTGGAGGTCAGATTAGGGAAAGTGTATGTATCAACTTGTTTTTGAATACGGGTTAATCAAAAACGCTGTGTTGAAGAAATTGACTTTAAATATACCCTTTTCTTATTTGCCGCTCCCGTTATGCTATTTTCTTTTTTATTTTCAACGCAAAGTTAGATAAACTGTTTGATAATTTTTCATTATTTTTAAACTTAATGTCAATCATAATTGAAAATGACATAAATACTGAGGGGGTAACTATGGGTAATGAGTAATAAGTAATTGGTAATAAATTGAAAATGCATATAAATTGAAAAAGCGACTGAAACATTACATTTCAATCGCTTTTAATATTTTCTTCTGAATAGAAGGAGATAAGAAAATGGAATTATTATTCTACATAAACAATTGCTTATTTACCCATTGCTTATTTACCCATTACCCATTTTTACGTGTGGCGAATGCCTAATTTCTCACAAATTGCGCGATAACGTTTGATGTCTTTATCGTGCAAATAATTCAAGTGACGCTTACGCTTACCAACAAGCTCCAAAAGAGAGCGACGGCAAGAGTGGTCTTTTTTATTTGTTTGAAGATGCTTAGAAAGTTCCGCTATTCTGAAAGAGAATAATGCGACCTGACCTTCAGTTGAGCCGGTGTTTTTTGCTTCACCGCCATGTGTAGCGAATATCTCTGCTACTTTTTCTTTTGGAAGATAAATTGCCATAATTTTTTTTAATTTTTTACCAAATTCGATTACGTAAATCTGTTTTAGCCACTGCTTTTTTAAAAGCGAGCGCAAAGATATGTTTTGTATCTGAATTTTTAAAACTTTTTTTAGATATTTTGAAATGAATACCATTTAGCATTGGCAAATCAACGACGAGATTCCTAATTCCTAATTTATCATTCCTAATTATCAAAAACCCTCGTGCGTCGGCAAGCCAACGACGAGGGAACGTACGGTTTTTGGAACCCCATTTATTAAACCCATTTGAAAAGTCTTTCGCATTTTCAGTTGACTGAAGTAGCAAAAGAAACAAATTAATACTTAATGCTTTTTTTGTTCAAGCAAATATAGAATTTTAAATAAAAAAAATGTCGTTTCTCTGTGAAAAACGACACTCATTTCTGTTTTTTTTACAAAACTGTGGCAATTCTATAGTAAAAACCCAGTTTATTACTGCCATCCATTATTTTTAACAATCAATTCTGACAAATCGTAAATCATCACATCATCCTGCTTATCCTTCGATTTCATGCCGTCTTGGAGCATTGTTATGCAAAATGGACAGTTCGCGGCTACTATTGTGGCATTGGTTTCCAAAATTTCTTCTGCGCGCTCTGTGCTGATGCGTTTATCCCCTTTTTCATCTTCTTTAAACATTTGCCCACCCCCTGCACCACAGCACAAACCATTCGTTCGGCAGCGTTTTAGCTCTACCAAATCGGCATCCAAAGTGGCTAACACTTCTCGCGGTGCTTCATAAATGCCGTTGGCTCTGCCAATATAACACGAGTCGTGGTAGGTAATTTTTTTACCTTTAAACTCTCCACCCTCTACTGTTAATTTACCAGCATTGATTAACTCTTGCAAAAATACTGAGTGGTGTTGCACTTCATAATTGCCGCCCAAAGTCGGATATTCATTTTTCAAGGTATTGAAACAATGCGGACAAGTGGCGACGATTTTTTTTACATTATACATATTCATGGTATTGATGTTCTGCAATGCCATCATTTGAAATATAAATTCATTGCCCGCCCTTCGCGCAGGGTCGCCTGTACACATCTCTTCGTTGCCGAGTATGGCGAAATCAATGCCTACCTCGTTCAAAATTTTGCAAAAAGCCATAGTTACTCGTTGCGCTCGAGTATCGAAACTGCCTGCACAGCCTACCCAAAACAGCACTTCAGGCTCTTTGCCTTCAGCCGCCATCATCGCCATCGTTGGAACATTAAATGGTTTACCCATAATTTATAATTTGTTATTTTTAATTCCTAATTTTTAATTCCTAATTCCTTCGTCCACGCATCTCTTTCAACGGGCATTTGCCAAACGCTACCACTGTTTTCAAGACTTGTAAACATAGGTATCCAATCGCTCGGACCCTGCGAAAGCGTGAGGATTTCGTATCGGCGCAATTGTAAAATAATATCCAATGGGTCTATCAATATTGGGCAGGCTTCTACGCAGGCGTTACAGGTTGTACAAGCGTGTATTTCCTCTGGCGTTGTCAAATCGAAAAGTGACCGACCATCGTAGAAGTTTTTAGCTGTTAAAACGGTATCATTTGAGTGTAACTCCTTGTTAATCAACCTGTTATCGCCACTATCCAATTTCTTTCCGACTTCTTCTGCACGATCTCTCACGTCCATCATAATCTTGCGCGGGCTCAGTTTTTTACCTGTTATATTTGCAGGACAAACCGCTGTGCATCTTCCACATTCGGTGCAGCTATAAGCATCCATAATGTTTTTCCACCTTAATCCAAACACATCATTGGCTCCAAAAGCAGGTATTTCGGTGTCGGATACTGAGGGGGTAGGCACCTCGCCTTCGGGTGCAGGAATGCCAATCATCGAACGCACTTCGTTAGTGATAGTCGGCATATTTTCCATAGCACCACGAGGTGTCAAACGGGCAAAATAGGTATTCGGGAAAGCAAAAATGACGTGTAAATGCTTAGAAATAGGCAAATAATTCAAGAAACCCAAGACGACAAAATAATGTAACCACCAACCAAATCGCTCCAAACCGACCAATAAATGTACGTCCCAACCACTCAAAAGGGCAGGACCTAACCAGCCTGTGATGGCAAACGGACCCACCTTATGATAATGCTCTGCACCCTTCGCTTGAAGGGTAGAGTCCGCTCCATTCATACAGAAAATAGCGAATATTAAGAGGATTTCTAAGCCCAAAATGATATTGGCATCTATACTCGGAAAGCCTTTCATTTCAGGCTTTTGAAAACGCGCGACTTTCAAAATATTGCGCCGTGCGATGAATGCTATTGTAGCGATGAGGGCTAAAAAGCTTAAAATTTCTATGAAACTAATGATAATCGGATATAAAATGCCTAAATATGCTGAAAAGAATCGGTGCACGCCGAAAATACCATCAATCAATATCTCTATCAATTCCACCTGCGTGAAAAGAAATGCCACATATATAAATAGGTGTAGCACTGCTGGTATCCAATTTTTAAACATTTTTTTTTGACCGAAAGCGACGAGCAGCACATTGCTTATTCGCTTGGTAAAGTTGCCCTCGATGACTTCGTCGCGCCCTAAGTTGATATTGCGCCGAATTTTCATGAAGTTGCCCCATGCTTTGCCTATAAAATAAATGGAAATCAGGATAAATATTGCTTGAGCCATATTCTAATAATTAACTAAATGGTTGATTTTACCTAAGGGGATGCCTTCGGCACAGTAATTTATAAATTGTTTTATTTTAATTTGTCAATATAAAAGCACCCCCTCAGTATTCAGCACTTTTCAGCATGTAAAATAAAATGATTTCAGCGAATTTTCACTAATTTTGAATAAATTTAGAAATATTCCAATTTAAATTTTTGATTATTGGGCAATCTCTCAAAATTTATCACTTTTGTATTAAAGTATAGCGGAACTCCAGTTCCGCTTTGAAAAACTGGCTTTTAAAAAGCGGAACTGGAGTTCCGCGATACCATTTTTATGAAAATATTAGATGACAAACAGATTCGGCAGAAGATAAAACGTCTGACGATTCAAATATTAGAAAATAATTTTGACCAGCCTGAAATCATCCTCATTGGCATCAATAATAATGGTGTCGAAATGGCGAATCTGCTAATGAAAGAATTGGTAGAGCGGACGGATATACCCATTACGCTCACGCGCATAGGGCTCAATCCCGCTGCCCCTGCCAATCATCCCATCATGCTCGAAATGCCCGTTGAGGAACTGACGGGAAAGGCTATTATCTTGGTTGACGATGTAGCGAATACAGGGCGGACGATATTTTATGCCATCAAACCGCTTTTAGAGGCAGTGCCAGCGAAGGTAGAAGTGGCTGTATTGGTGGATAGAAAACACAAGTCGTTCCCTATCCAGTCCGATTATGTCGGTTTATCTTTAGCAACAACTTTGAGGGAACATATTGATGTCAAAATTCGAGATGTTGATGAGATGGCGGTGTATTTATTGTAAATATAAATCCCATCGGTGTAAAACCTGAAAATACTGAGGGGGTACTTCACAACGGAAGCACCCCCTCAGTATTTTTATGTTCTCGCAGTTTTAATTTCCTTAATTAATTGATTATCAATGAATTAGAGAAAGTTTCCACTTTTCATGCGACTTTGTGCAGTAGCGACTTAACTTCTATTTTATCTTGAATCGCTTGTTTTATTTTAGGCATCTCGTTCATAGTCGCTTCATATCCGATCTCGCAAAGCTCCTTGGTTTTACTCATATTAAATGAACTGAAATCGTGAATTTTTTCAGGCGCAATATAGACATCGAGCAATTTGACATTAGGCTTTGAATTAGTCCAAAGGCTGAGGTCGGTACAGCGTTGGGTGATGCCGATAAAAGAATCCAATTCTTTATTTGAAGTGACAACTACCTTCGGTTTTACATTGCAGCCAATCAACACATCGCAATGCTCGCGAATGATTTGAGCGGGTAGATTATTAGTAATACCCCCATCAGCATATAATTGCCCATCTATTTCGATGGGTTTAAAAAGCCAGGGCACGGCGCATGAAGCCATAACTTTATCAAACAAAGAGCCTGAATGAAAATGGACGGGTTTGCCCAGATTCAAATTGGTAGCACATATATATAGTGGGTGCTTGAGGCTTTCAAAACTATCCACTTTTATATATTCGCTGAGCTTCTCTTTGAGATAACCCAACTTAACCCAACCCGCACCGGGCATCCCCACTAAACGGAATATTTTGTAAAAACTGCTGCTGTTGACCATATTCACCATCTCGTCGGGCGAGAGTCCGGCTGCATACATGCAACCCATGATAGAGCCTGCGCTGGTACCTGAAATAATTTCGGGATGAATATCATTTTCGAGCAAGGCGCGAATGACGCCTATGTGGGCGATGCCTTTAGCACCACCGCCTGAGAGAGTAAGACCAATTTTAAATTTTGAAGTCATATGATGGATGTTTTATGGAATTTGAGGATTATAATTTATAAGTTTTTTCTAAAGTTACAATGATTGTATGACAAAATCAATACCACGAATGAATAACGATTAGGATAGACAAATGTGTATTTAAAAAATATAAAGGTTTTAGATTAAAATCTTCAATAGTTAAGATTGAGTTAACATTTGGTTTCTTAACTTTGCAGCGATTTCTACACAAACTCTCACTATCTGATTCATTCATTAAATCAAATCTTTCATGAAAAATAATTTCCTTAATCAGTTAAGAGGTGTCACAAGGTTGATACTTCTAACTATTACTATCCTATTTTTTCAACATAACAAGCTAACAGCGCAAGGAGCTACTACAGCGGCTTTGGCAGGTAAAGTTGTGGATGAAAAAGGTGAAGGACTTCCGGGTGCTTCAATCATTGCAATCCATGAGCCCACAGGCACTCAGTATGGTACAGTATCACGTGATGATGGCGGATACAACATTGCGAATATGCGTGTGGGTGGTCCTTACAAAATAACCGTATCATTTGTAGGCTTTGAAAACTTTACGGTCGGCAATATATTTTTAACGGTGAGTCAAGAACTCCGTCAGAATGTTAAATTGGAAGTCAATGCTGCTGTTTTGGATGAAGTACAAATTATTGGCGCAAGGGGTGCCGTCATAAATTCAGGCAGATCAGGTCCGGCAACCACGGTTGGCAATAAAGCCATTACAACGTTGCCAACCTTGAACCGTTCGCTACAAGACTTTGCACGTTTGGATCCTCGTTCAAATGGCGGTTTAAGTTTTGGCGGTCGTAACTCATTATATAATAACATTACAGTTGATGGTGCTTATTTTAATAACGCTTTTGGGTTGCAATCTACAATTGGTTCACAAGCCAATGCTCAACCCGTTTCAGTAGATGCGATTGACCAATTTCAAGTCAATATTGCGCCTTACGACGTGCGTCAAGGTCTTTCTACCGGTGCGAATATCAATATCGTTACTAAATCAGGTACGAACGATTTCTCAGGTTCGGTATATACTTTTTACAGAGATACGAGTTTATTGGGTAAAAAAATATCGGGTGTAACCACTTCGAGAGTCCCTTTTACTTTTGACAATACTCAATTCGGTGCACGCTTCGGCGGTCCTATCATTAAAAATAAAGCATTTTTCTTTGTGGCATATGAACAAGAAGCACGGAATACACCGGGTAGTAATGGATTTGTAGCCAATCGTCCAGGCACAACTCCGGCTCCGGGTACAGGTTCAAACACCTCTGATGTTTTGGCAAGCGACTTAGATGGATTGAAAGATTTTTTAATTAAAAAATTCAATTACAATCCGGGTGAATACGAAAATTACCAAAGAGAAGCGCGCAACAAAAAATTCAACGTGCGTTTGGATTTTAATTTAGCGCAAAATCATAAACTGAATATTAAATACAATTTACTTAATTCTTACGCAGATATTTCTCCTTCTACTTCCGGTGCTTTACCCGGTGGTCGTAATCCGACAAATACAAATTTACCTTTTCAAGCAAGTTTGTACCGTATTTTCAATAATCTACACTCTGTTATCGGTGAGTTAAACTCAACGTTTAGCAATACGTTGTCCAATAGCTTTACAGTAGGTTATACCTCCATGCGCGATATTCGCGAATCACCGGTAGGTACAACTCCTTTCCCGACAGTGGATATAGGTAATGGTAGAGGTTTATCAATGACATCATTTGGATATGAGCCTTTCTCTGCAAACAATAAATTAAATTCAGATATTTTTCAAATTTCAAACAACGTATCGTTGTATATGAAGAAAAATGTTTTTACAGTAGGTGCGGCGTTTGAAGCCAATTCATTTGTGAATGGTTTTGCGCCTAATTACTATGGAGGATACCAATTTGCTAATTTGAAAGATTTTTATACCAGCGTAGATAGTAATAAGTCAACGGCTATCCAATTCCGTCAACAATCATCCAACTTTGCTGAATTCCCATTTGCTAAAATGAAAGGTAATATGGTGAGCCTTTATGCGCAGGACGAATACACCGCTGGCAAAGGTTTGAAATTGACATTTGGTATTCGGGGTGATGGCGTTTTCTTCCCTGTGCAAAATGATGATGGACGCTATACTAATAAATTTGTCCCTAACTTGACCTTCCGTGATGGTTTAAAACTAGCTACTGATAGATTTCCTAAATTTACTATGTTGGTATCTCCCCGTTTAGGTTTTAACTGGGATGTTATGGAAAAAGGAAGAACTCAGGTGCGCGGTGGTACAGGTGTTTTCTCAGGTCGGGTTCCTTACGTTTGGTTATCTAATCAATTATCAAATAATGGTGTATTATTCAGCTCTACTTCAGCCAATAACCCGACTAATCGCCCATTTGTAGCGAATGTAGATGCCTATAGACCGGCGGTTGACCCATCAAAGGTGTTGCCAACTTCATATAACTTGGCTGTAACAGATGAAAATTTCAAATTTCCTCAAGTGTGGCGTTCTAACTTAGCGGTGGCTCATAACTTGACAAAAGGTTGGATCGTAGAAGGTGAAGTTTTATATACCAAAGACTTAAACGCCGTTTATAATGCGAATGTAAATTTACCTAACTCTACTGTTAGAGCTATTGGTGCCGATAATCGCCCTATTTATTATAATGTGGGTGCAAATGGTTTCCCTTCAACTGCTAACAACAGAATTTATGGTTCTATTCCCACGGCACAAGGCGGTAATACAGTAGATAAGCCTAATATTTCGGATGCTATTTTGATGAAAAATACCAATGAAGGCTCTTCGTTTGTCACTACTTTGCAAGTGACTAAACAGTTCAGAAATGGTTTATTGGGTGCCGCTTATAATTATACGGATGCCAAATCAGTCAATGACGGTGGTTCTATCGCTCAATCTATTTGGCGTGACCGTGCTATTTCAGGTGATCCCAATGCAACAGCACTATCCTATTCAACCTTTA
>JAYUUR010000521.1:0-2801 GCA_043754475.1 Saprospiraceae bacterium
GAAAGAAGATGTGCAGCGCGAAGTGGTTTTGTTTTACGAAGACCACCATACCGAAACGGATGTGGATGAAACGCTGTTCAAGCAATTGGTGCGCTTGAAAACGCATTTGGTTTTGTCTATCAATCCCGATAGTTTTCTCTCGGATGTGGCGTATAAATATGGCATCAAACACCATTTTGCTTTTTTTCAACATGGGGGCGAAGCGGTGGCAGAAGTGGAAGAACCGACTGCCGAAATGCCTTTGTTCTACAACCTCTGCGGGGCGACCGACCGCGACGATTCTTTAGTCTTGGATTACGATGATTTGTTCCGTTTGTTGAGTTCTTTGCTCGGCAGTCCGGGTTTGCCCCTCAAATTGAAAGCGTCTTTGCAAACGGCTAAACATTTCCTTTTTGTGGGTTTCGATTTCGATAAATGGTATTCGCAATTGTTGCTGCGGTTGCTCAGTGGCGAAAAAGCGATTCGCAAATTTGCGATTGACCCCTCAGTAAAAGAAGAGAATACGACCACTTTTTTGGTCAAACAGTTCGGCATTGAGTTTATTGAAGACGAAGCCGCATTTTTGGACGAACTATTCAATCAATGTGCTGCACAAGGTTTGATGCGCGATATTGTCGAAACGCAAACGCCGAATACCGTCCAAGTCGTTAAGCATATTCAAAATGGCGATTTGTTGAAGGCGTTGACTTTTGCTTTAGAACACGCGGTGGATGAAGACAGCAAAAGCTATTTTACGCAGCTATTGGCGCAATACCATAATTTGGAAAGCCGACAAAATAAAGGGACGGTTGATAGCCGTGATTACAGTGTGCAGTGGAACAAAATTATAGATGCGGTATTGGAAACCATAAATTATAACCATTAGTGTACGAAAGATTTTTTTATAACCACGTCCCTTTAGGGCGTGGGGAAAAGTTTAAATTTTATTAGGCTTTAGCCGCTTACTTTATAGTAAAAATGATTGGCTAAAGCCTCAAATAGAGTTCATCATCAGCCACGCCCTAAAGGGACGTGGTTATTAAAAATCTTTCGTACAGCAATGACTTATAACTCATAATTCATAAAATGACAAAACGTTATCCAGGTGTTCGCCCTTTTGAAACCGAAGACAAAGACCTGTTTTTCGGACGCGAAAGCGATATAAAAGACCTCAGCGATTTGATTGCTTTGGAACGGCTTGTGGTACTCTTTGGCAAATCGGGTTATGGCAAAAGTTCGCTTATCAATGCGGGTATCATGCCGCATCTTGGGCAATTAGACGATGCCGACGACACGCCTTTATTGCCGCTGACGATTCGATTGGGCAGTTTTACCGATGGCAGTGCGTCACCGATTGAGACGATTCTCGCCAAACTCAATGAACGCGATGCGACGCAACAGGCGAAATACGCCCCAACGAAAGTGTCGTCTTTTTTAGATACGTTATTGCCCGAACAACCGTTGTGGTATCATTTCAAACGGCGACAAACGAGCGATAAACGGCGTTTTATCTTGATATTTGACCAATTTGAAGAGTTTTTCACCTATCCTTTGGCACAACAAGTCGCTTTCAAATCGCAACTCGCGGAACTGTTGTATCAAGACACGCCGCAAATTGTCCGCGAAGCCGCACCCACATTGTCCAAAGACGAACGGCGTTTATTGGCGAATCCCTTAGAAATAAAAGTGCTGTTTGCGATTCGCGCCGACCGCATGAGTTTCTTGGATTCGATGAAAGATAAATTGCCTGCGATTCTGCAAAAACGGTATGAATTGAAGGGATTGACGGAAGAACAAGCGCGAGAATCGATAAAATGTCCTGCCGAAAAAGACGGTGATTTTATATCTCCCAAGTTCAGTTATTCCGACGATGCTTTGCGCGTGATGACGCAAAAGTTATCTGAAACCAAAGTTTCACAACGTTCAGGCATTGAGGCATTTCAATTGCAAATCCTGTGTGAGTATTTGGAGGATAAAATCATTAAAGGCGAAATACCGAACAATCGGATTGAACCCGCCTATTTTGAAGATAAAATTGACGAGATATATGAAGGCTATTATCAACGATTGATTGATAAATTGGACCCCTCAGTACGCAAGGCAGCGCAATTGCTGATTGAAGAAGATTTGATATACCACAATGAAAAAACAGGCGATTCAAGGCGCGAAAGCCGCGATTCGGGCAGATTGTTGGACAAAGAAGGCATCACGCAAAAGCTGTTGAATGATTTGGAAAGTAATTTTCTGTTGCGGCGTGAAGTCAATTCTTTGGGTGGGATTAGTTATGAAGTGAGCCATGATACTTTGATTGCGCCGATTTTGGCATCGAAAGAAGAACGGCGGGCGTTGGAAAAAGCGGAAGCGGAACGCCGCGAAGCCCGACGGAAACAACGGCGGTTGTTGGCTATTTTGGCGGCGGCAGTTTTAGCTTTAGCGGTGGTGATTGGGGTGGTGGTTTATGTTTATGGTTTAAAAAAGAAAGCTGATTTATTAGCAAACGAAGCTGTTCTTGCTAAAAATGAAGCCGTTGCTCAAAAAAACAAAGCAGAAGAAGCACTTAAAAAGTTGTTGATAACTGAAATTGATAAATTGTCTAAACGTGTTGACCAAGTGACAAGTAGTGATAATGCTTGTCCAGATGCTGAAATGATGCAATCTTTGAGAAAGATTAGAGACACTTATCCAAGTGACAAAGATGTAAAACGAATCATCAATCAAATCAATATTTTAAAACCCTACAAAATAAAATTATTACAAAACTTGCTTTAAAAACGCTTTACAGATTTTAATGAGATTAAGAATAGTTGATTGACATTTGGAAA
>JAYUUR010000522.1:0-8287 GCA_043754475.1 Saprospiraceae bacterium
GCTGTTTCTTCAGGGGTTTTTCCATATATTTTAGCGGCTTCTTCAAGCGTTTTACCAGTCAAATAGCGCAAACTATCTGATTTAAAGCCGACTAACAAAGCTCCTTTAGGTGTGGCACCGAGTAAAAGATTTTCCCATTTATCGGTGGGTGTCACCATTTCTTTCAGCACTTTTTTTCTGATGGCGGGGTCTTTCAATCGCTTCACCCATTCCTTGTAACCGCCCTCTTGTACTGAGGGGGGCATCGTGGCATCCAAGCCCGTTGCGCCCGCAATGTAGGTGTACATATTCGTAGAAATTTGTAAGCCTTTGGCTCTCGCTGCATCTATTTTAGCGACTACGGCATCCAATTTATCCCAATTTTGCTTACCCGCTGCCTTCAAATGGTAGATTTCTGCTCGAATTTTAGCATCATTCGCTATAGTTATCAATTCATCCACAGCCTCTAAAAGGCGATTGCCTTCGCTGCGTATATGACTGATGTACATGCCATCGTATTCCGCAGCCACCTTGCAAAGCTCCGTGAGTTCATCCGTTTGAGCATAAAACCCAGGCGCATAAATGAGTGCTGAACCGACACCCATCGCGCCTTCTTGCATCGCTTGGCGCACCAATTCTTTCATTTTATTGAGTTCTTCGGCATTGGGTGCTACGTTTTTACTGCCTAAAATATTTTCCCTGACGGTACTCGCGCCTACAAACGACGCCACATTGCACGATACGCCGCGTTTGGTCAACCAATCCAAGTAGCCAGCGAGCGTTGTCCACTCGATTTTGTATTTTACATCGCCCATGCTTGCTTCTGCTTCTCGACGGATGGAGTCGTTGAGTGGACCCATTGAATTGCCCTCGCCCATCACTTCAAGGGTAACTCCTTCTTTGATTTCGCCAAGCGACCGTCCGTCGACAATCAATGTCTCTGTTGACCACGACAGCATATTGATGAAGCCTGGAGCTACTGCCATGCCTTTTGCATCAATCTCCACGCCCCCCCTCAGTATGCCGGGCTTTGTGATGGTGGCGATGGTATCGCCTTGAATCAAAATATCTGCTATGTACGGTTGCGAGCCAGAGCCATCGTAAATCGTTCCGTTTTTGATGAGGACTCTATTTCCTATGGGTTTGTCCTCTTTGCAGGACATAAAAAAGAGCAATAGAAGGGCAAATGATGTTAATTTTCTCATGATTAATGATATGATTTTTCGTTAAAAAAAAGGTGTCCTTAAATTCAAAATTTCTTCAAATAAGACATTTAAATTATTGAGCATCTAAATTAAAATTAAGTCTTTGATTTCCCAATATTATTTTATTTTTAAATAAATTAAAATAAAAAAAAGCTATTCGAGATGATACCCGAATAGCTTGCAAAAAAATATGTTAAACAATTTAAAATCTATAACCAATTGATAATGTAGCCGGTATGTCCCAATTGACGAATGGAATATTATTCAAATTAACCGGTTCAGAATCGCTCAAACTAATTTTATTCTGTAACGTACGCCCAAAACCCAAATTGAAATCAAAAACCAATTTTTCATTTCGAGCCACTAATTTATATCCTACCATGAAACCTACGCCTACACGTTTGTAGTTGCCTGTTACGTTATCAGAAGTTCTGGTTAAATGTGCATTTGATCCACGAGTATAAAGAGCCCCATAAAAATTATTCAAGCCTTTTTCATTCGGATTGAAATAATAGCGGGCATTGATTCCAAAACGGGGTTTAGCGGATTTATATTCATTGCCCTCAATGGTCAACTTCGTCCAGTTATGACCGAACGTGGCTTCAATGCCTACATTAGGAGTCACGCCCACTTCTACTGCACCTGCGATATTGCCCAATATTAGATTCAAAGGACTCAGTTTGACATCTACTTGAGCAGTCGTTTTTGTTAAAGCTAAAAAGCTGAAAAAAATGAGAGCAAGATGAATTTTCGATTGTTTCATAAAGGAGATTAATTTAAAAGTTATTGAATCAAATTTTATGATACAAATCTATGCACCCCCTCAGTTAAGGTGTTATTATCAATCAGTTATCCATAAGTTAAATTAGTGAAAAGTTAAAATTAAAAAGTTAAAAAGTGAACAATGCACTCCATTTTTCACTTTTCACTTTTCATTTTTCACTAATTACTTAGTCGTATAAAATTGAAAATATTTACATTCTGTAGCCGCCTGTTTATAAAATTGAGTATCAGAATAATACTCTTTGAGGAGCTTAAAATAGCGGCGATACTGAGGGGGTATGGTTGGTGCAATTTTATTATTAAACGTATAATGATTATCCTTGCTGAGAAAAAATAATATCTGTTCGCACTTGGCACTCCAAAAAGCGCAACGGGCTTGCAACTCTCGATTGTGAGTGAGTTGACGGGCTTTTTCAAAATGCTCTAAGGCGAGGGATACATCTGTAACTTCATAGTTACCTAAAGGAAAACCCGTTAGAGAGAACACATTTTTACCATTGCTGATATTTTCCCACGATTTTCCGCTGCGATAATAATCCGATAAACCGCTGCTGTTGCCAAAATACGTCATGTTGTAATAACCCAAACCGAGTTTGTAATAATTGGTATCCACCGCCGTGCCGGGCGATGAAATACGAATTTGATACTCCAAAAAAAGCATTTGTTGAGTAAATTCAGCCCGATTGTACAGCACAGAATCTGTACTATTGCAACTCACGCAATCATTCAATCTATCTAAAAACGGTGTATATTTTCTACCGCGCTCATTGTCGGGAATGCGTTTGAAACATTCGTTAGCGGCTTCCATTTCAAACCTCGAAAGATGATACCGTGCTTTGATATTCCAAAGCATGGTTTCGATGGTCTTTTTACCGCTCAAAGTGACTAATTCTAACTCATATTGCGTTTTCAGAGGCTTACGACAGAGGGCAATAAGGTCATCTATTTCAGGCAAATGTGGATTTTTTTCTAAATCTCTAATCGAGTAATCCGTCAAATAAGCGATGCCCGGATGCCCTGTTTTTCTATAAATAGACGCTACTTTATCTTTAAAAAGATCTTCAAAATCGGTATCGCTCAAGAAAGCATCATGGTTGCGAATGAGGTTCATAATCGAATCATTTGCCACATCGCCGACTTGCAAACCAACGATGCGGGTAGCCAAATCGAAGGCATCAATCTGTTCTATCAGTATATTATTTTTGGCAATCTTACGTGCTTGTGCGAAAGTGTTTTTAGCTTCAAACCAATCGCCTAAAAGAAAGCTCAGATACCCCTCAGTAGTGCGCCATAAAGCAGGATTTTTAACGGCATTTTCATTGGCCACTTTCCTTACAAAACTTTGAAATTCAACACAATACGCTGTATTTTTTTTAATTATGTCAGTTGAATAATTTTGCTTCCGAAACGAAGAACCTAAAAGCACTTTTTCCAAACGAAGAGTCTCTCGAATGAGCAACATTTCAAGATGTTCATTCTGAGGGTCGAGCCGATAAAGCTCTTTCATATCTTCAAAAGCCTTCGCTTTATCGTAGCTTGCGCGGATGGCATACAAGGCACCTCGTTCCCGATCATCCCGACAAAGGTTGAGGCATTGCCGCCATTCGAGGTCGGTTTTGATGTCAAAGCTTTCAAACGCTTGTCGCCGTTTGCTGGGGCAATATCTAAAAACCACCGCGAATAAATATGCCGCTTCCGCCCGCTTGCCCAATGCCTTGAGCGCACCCGCTTTATGCCCTAAAATCCAATAATTAATGATGCTGTTTATTTTGTCCGTTTTAGGCATCACATCATTATAAATCTCCAAAACGGCTTTGTAATCCTTAGCATAATGCGCCAAACGAATTATTTGATAAGCATATCGCAATTTTAAAAAATAAGATTTGGTGCTTTTAAACTGCTGCCGCCCTGTATTTATCCAAAAAAACATCTGCGCTACGTCCTTTGGCTTCTCGCTCCATTCCTCTCCTTTGACGCAATATTTCTCACAATTTTTAGCAAAAATCAGATAATCCACCACATCCGTACAGCCATTTTCTTTAATCACTTGAGCAAAAGTATTGTCTTGTAATTCATAAAAAACATCTTTTTTGCTGTATCTGTTTGTCGTTTCCCTCAAATCGGCTAATTCATCAATATCCGTATCATATAAAATTCTATCAATATCTGCGGAGTCGGGAATATTGCAAAATCGCCCGCGCCACTCGCCGATATTATCTTCAATTTCAGGCTCGCGTTTTTCCAGCATATAGTAATTACTCAATATGCCATAGCCCATCAAATAGGGTGCATAATCCGATCGCGATTCCATAATGTCAGTGTGGACGAATGAGTAATTTTTAAGCGATATACCGCAGTCGCTCATCACCGTTCGGATAGGTACGATGATGAAAAATAGCGTTGCCAATAATGCTGCAACAAAAAGTTTTTTATTGAAAACGATGGGTAATATTTTCCAGTTCTTCATAGCGTATGCGTTGGAGCGTAACGGAATCTAAATGGTAAAAAATGATTGTAAGTGATTGATTATTAATGTTTTGTGCAATGATATCGGCTGCTTTTTTTAAAATATCTACTTGCTGTGAGTCAGCATTTTCTATGCGAATTTCATCATCTTTGTATAAATAAAAGCCTTTTAAATAAGTATTTTTTAAAACTTCAAAATGATTCTCTTTTTTCTCTTTAAAATACTCTGCCGAAGGCATCCCTTCGGGAAAATACTGAGGGGTCTGTTGCAATTCATTCTTAGTTAAATTATTAATCAATTTCACCACCTCTCCGTCTCGCACCACGACACCCCAACTAAAAATCGGCAACGCCACATCTAATTTTAAAGGATAATTTTTTAATTTCGAGACATAAGATTTCAAAATTTCAATGTCTAAAATAGAGTTTCGGGTTTTCACATCCTCCAAATTGCCCATATTATAAGCCATCAAAACGCCTGCATCTACAGGCGGAACGCCCGTTTTTTCTTTGAATTTTACTTGATGCAAGCGTATAGTCGCTGATATTTTTTTTTGAGAAACGGTTTTTAACTTTTTTAGAAAAGAAAAAAAACGCTCGCGTGTTGTGGCTGTCCAATCACAATCTATTTGAATTTCATTGAAATTACCCCCCTCAGTTGCCACGTTCCTCGCAATGACATTGGGCTCAATTTTCAATAAAATTTTATTAAAAATTAGTTTTACCAACGTATCTACTTGATTATCAGCAAGTTGTGTAAAGGTTTTATTGGTTATAAAAATAGTCGGGATAATTTCCCAATCTGTTTTCTCTAAAGTATCAACTATAGCTATTGGCTTAGGAAAATGGCTGGCATCATCCCAATCCACATCGAATAAACGGACATATAACTTATTGATTTTCAATTGTTTGCAATAATTTTTCTCAAAATCTGTCAAATGAAAATCTGTTTTCCAATGATAAAAAGAGATACTAACTGAACGTGATTGCTTTCGACAACCGAAGAAAAACACGGCTCCCAAAATACAGAGTATAATGATGATTTTTTTTTTGAAAAACATTGTCTGATTCATAAAATAATTCTACCTTTGCACCGCTTTTGACAAAATACAGTCCGAAAGTTAAGAAGAATCATTAAAGAATATCAAAAATAAAATCGGAATACGATGAAAAGAACATTTCAACCATCAAGAAGAAAACGCGCTAACAAGCACGGCTTCCGCACGCGGATGGAGACCAAAAACGGTCGTAAAGTATTGGCTCGCCGTCGCGCGAATGGTCGCTGGAAATTAACAGTTTCTGACGAAAAACGCCTTAAATAATGATGAATGATGAGTGATGAATGATGAATAGGTCAAGATGCCCATTGAAATTATCATTCATCATTCATTGTGAATCATTTAAAAGATGAAATTCTACAAAGAAGAACGCCTTAAAAGTACAAAAATCATCTCTCGCCTTTTCAAAGAGGGTCGTTCTTTTAGTTGTTATCCACTTCGCTTAGTTTTTCTTGAAGTAGCCAATGACGCCCCGATTGCCCCCTCCGAACATGCGGAACAGGGAACGCTTTTGCCGATTGTGCAACCGCCATTTCCCATTCAATTTTCTCTGACTGTTCCAAAAAAAAACTTCAAACGCGCTGTTGACCGCAATGTATTGCGCCGCCGCCTACGTGAAGCCTATCGTTTGAACAAAATTTCCTTGTATAATTTTTTAAATGACCATCCTGATGCCGCTATACTGAGGGGTAAGCAATTTGCGTTTATGGTGATGTATGTAGCTAAAGAAGAATTGCCTTATGAAGAAATTGAGAAAGGTATGAAAAAAATGATTTCTAAATTTCGGAGGGAAGTGTTTGGTTGAAAAAACAGCGTATCTTACAATACTAACGTTTCTTAAATTTAAATGCCGGAGCTTCTTTCGGCTCATAAATTCGTTTTACTATGCGCCTAACTTTACTTTTATTCCTATTAACTATCACCACAACGGCTTTTTCACAAAAAGTTCTCAAGCTGGATACGCCTAAAAATCCATCGAAAGCGGCATATTATATCGGCTCGCGCATTATTTTCAAATTGGAAAATACGAAAGGGAATAATATATGGTATTCCGAAATTATCAAGGACTTTGATACCGACAGAGGCACTATTGTCTTTGAAAATTGGCAAATTCACTTCGATGATATTATCGGATTGCGTAATCCGTATGCCCATCGCGGCGCAAAAGTAACGGCACGGATGCTTCAAGGCTTTGGTGTGGGCTTGATTCTGTTTTCAACTTTGGGTAGGCTTTCGCCCGATTGTCCGAATTGCAATGAAGCCCTTGTCGTGGGCGGTGGTTCGCTGTTGGTGGGTTGGATTATTGATAAATTGTCGGGTGTTAAAAATTACAAAATCGGTAAAAGAAATAAACTGCATTTGCTCGATTTGACACCTAAACCGTCGGATTTGCCTGTAAAAGTGTAGTGTGACTCTACCTTTCCAAAAGTTTTAAAACTTTTGGAAAGGTATGTTTTCACTTCATCAATTCGCCTACACGCCAAACTTCCTCAAACGAATTATACAACGGCACAGGTGCCAACCTAATCACATTCGGCTCTCGCCAATCGCAAATCACACCGTTTTCAGCCAAATAATCGAAGAGTTTTTTACCATTGTTGTCTGTTAGAATAGATAATTGAGTGCCACGTTCAGTCGGTACTGAGGGGGTAATTATTGTGAAATTTTGAGAAGAGTTTTCTAATAAAAATGCTAAATAAGCTGTCAATTTCAAGGCTTTTTCTCTTAAAACTCCAATGCCACCTGCTTTTTTGAAAATTTCTAAACTGGCTTTGTGCATGGCTAATGGAATGATTTGAGCCGTCGAAATCTGCCAACCGGCTGCACCGCCCATAGGAATAAAACCTTTTTCCATCTTAAATCGTTGCGCCTCATCATGCCCCCACCAACCTGCAAAACGAGGTAATTTTTTAACAAAATGTTTTGAATGAACAAACGCACCACTCACACCGCCCGGACCCGAATTGAGGTATTTATAAGTACACCACACAGCAAAATCCACCTTCCAATCGTGGAGACTGAGGGGTACATTTCCAGCAGCGTGGGCTAAATCAAAGCCAACTTGCGCCCCTACACGATGACCTGCTGCCGTAATTTTTTCAATATCATAAAATTGCCCTGTGTAATAATTTATACCACCTAATAAAATTAATGCAAGCGTATCGCCTTCATTTTCAATAGTTTGCAAAATATCTTCTGTTCTTAAACAATCTTCACCTTTTCTGGGTATTAATTCAATGATAGCAATTGAGGGGTCGAATCCATGAAAACGGGCTTGGCTTTCGATGGCATATTGGTCGCTTGGGAATGCGCCGCCTTCCATCAATATTTTAAAACGTTGGGCAGTAGGTCGATAAAAAGAGACCATCATCAAATGCAAATTGACCGTCAATGTATTCATAATAATCACCTCTTCTGGTCGGGCACCGACGATGGGAGCAGCCAATTCCGACATATTTTTATGGTAACTCAGCCAAGGCGTTTCTCCTGCAAACCAACCTTCCACACCATATTTTTTCCAATAATCAAGCTCGTATTGTATGGCTATTTCAGTCGCTTTCGGTTGCAAGCCGAGCGAATTACCGCAGAAATAAATGGCGCGTTCGCCATTGTGCGTTGGGCAATGAAATTCATCCCGAAATTTTTTCAAGGGGTCTTGAGCATCGAGTGAGCGAGCGTAGACGAGTGAGTTTTCAAATGACATGTATTGAGTTTAGATTTCAAATTTTGGATGAAATTATCTATAAAGCCACTTAGGGTGCAATGGGACACTGATTTGACAGATGCGACTGATTT
>JAYUUR010000523.1:0-8272 GCA_043754475.1 Saprospiraceae bacterium
ATTTTTTTTGTCCCAACACAAATATCGCCTACCCTTTTTCTTTCCAGCTATGTCAATCAACTTTTTTTTAAAAATATTTTCTCTGTAAAATCAATGCTAATTCTTTAAGGTTTTATTTTGTAGGGTTTTAAATATCTTTAATACATCTTCTTTTTTAAGCAATTTTTATAACAATTAAAAACATTCATCCTGAAAAAATCTATAAGCAATAGATAAGGACATTATAGAAATAGGCTGTTCATCTAAGACGAGCAGCCTATTTTGTTTATTGAATACCCCTCAGTATCAGAGTGGTGAGCACTAATTTTTATCTTAAAACCTGAGGATTTGTCTTAAAACCTGAGGATTTGTCTTGAAACCTGAGGATTTGTCTTGAAACCTGAGGATTTGTCTTGAAACCTGAGGATTTGTCTTGAAACCTGAGGATTTATCTTAAAACCTCAGGATTTATCTTAAAACCTGAGGATTTATCTTGAAACATCAGGATTTAGGGCAAAACCTCAGATTAAAAAGCAATGTACTGAGCATAAAACAATAAAACAGTGTTCAATATTTTGTGGAAACAGCATTGTTCAATATTTCAAAAGAAGAAAGGCAGTACTTTTTAAGGGCTTTTTTAATTGGTTTTAAATTGGACGAAGAAAAACCTTTTAGGAGACAAGTTGTTTGATTAAAATATAAAAAAAGTCAAACCTTAACTTTTAATCTATGCAGAACATACTTATTGCGGGCGGTACCGGCTTAGTCGGTATTCATTTGAGCCAAATACTGAGGGGTCGTGGTTACAATGTCATGCACCTGAGTCGGCATCAAAATTTGAATGCCGAATTTCCTGCCTACGCTTGGGATATTGAGAAAGGCTTAATTGATGAAGCCGCTTTTGCTCAAGCAGATTACATCATCAATCTTGCCGGCTCGGGCATTGCAGATAAACGTTGGACAGCTTCTCGGAAGCGTGCTATTATCGAAAGTCGTACAAAATCAACACTTTTATTAGGAAATTACTTGAAAAACAAGCCCCATCATGTCAAAGCCTATCTTTCAGCTTCTGCCATTGGCTATTATGGGGAAAGGGGTGATGAACTTGTCACTGAAGAGTCGCCCGCAGGCAAAGGTTTCCTCGCTGAAAGTACTCAAGCTTGGGAAAATGCTATAGATGAAGTAAGGAAAATAGGTGTCCGAACGGTAGCCTTGCGTACAGGCGTAGTGCTCAGTACTGAGGGGGGAGCTTTAGAAAAAATGCTTATCTCTTTTACATTCCGATTAGGTATTTATTTCGGTAATGGCAATCAATGGTTTTCATGGATTCATATTGAAGACCTTTGCAACATTTTCGTTTGGGCAATAGAGCAACAAAAAGCAAAAGGCATTTACAATGCTGTCGCACCACACCCCCTCAGTAATTACGATTTAACGGAAGCAATTTCTATAGCAAAAGGCAGCGGTTATCTATTGATACCGACACCTGCATTGGCGTTGAGAATAGCGATGGGAGAAATGGCGGATGTGGTGTTGAATAGCACTAAAGTATCTTCACAAAAGGTTGTCAATGAAGGCTTTAGGTTCAAATTTCCGGAAGCTGTACCTGCTTTAAAAGATTTATTTCAAAAGAAGGTTTAGGATATTAAGATAATAGGGTATTAAGATATTGGAATATTTTTTTCAATACCCTATTATCTTAATACCCTAATATCCCTAATTATTAATCGTGAAAAACTTCAATTTCATGTGTTTTCACAACCAAATCAGTGAATTTACCACGGAAACGGGTAGCTTTCACGATATGGTTATCAATCCAATGATAATTACCGCCACGCGGCTTACCGAAAAGGATGCCATGATATTTGAAGCCGTGCTTTTGAAGCCAAGCCTCTGAAATTGTGCGGTGTTCCTCAGTGCGAGAGGTAAAAAAGAAAATGATATGCCCCTCATCGTACCATTTGTTAAGGATTTTGAGGGCATCGGGATAAGGCAATACGGTTGACATCCGCTCAGGCTCTTCGTTCGGGACGTCATCGCAAATCGTACCATCAATATCAATTAGATAATTTTTCATACCCGTTGGTAAAATCGGGCTGATGGATTCTCCTTTTTCGTTAAAAGCTTTTTTAAGCTCAAGATTATTTTGTTGCAAAACGGTAACTTTTTAATGTTCGATAATAATTCATTAATAATATGATGGTGCAAAGTTAAGACGCTTTTTTATAATTAACGTCTCCTACATAATATTTTCATCGGCAAAGCTGTAAAACCCGCTATGCGCTACAATAATATGGTCAAGCACGGCAATATCAAGGTGTTTTCCTGCCTCTTTCAACTTGCGCGTCAATTCAATATCCGCCTGACTTGGCTTCAAATTACCTGAAGGATGATTATGAACCAAGATAATTGAAGAAGCTAAAACTTCAATAGCGGGTTTAAAAACCATTTTAGAATCAACAACTGTTCCTGATACCCCGCCTGCACTTATACGAGCGCGACCGATGACATGACTCGCTCGATTGAGTTGTAATATCCAAAATTCCTCATATGGTAAGTCGATAAGCTGCGGCAACATCATATCAAAAACATCTCTACTGCTTGTAATACTGTCTTTTTGCATCACATCGCTGAACTGTCGGCGTCTGCCCAACTCTACAGCGGCAGTTATCGAAATAGCTTTTGCTTCGCCAATGCCTTTAAATTTCATCAAATCTTTGATAGACCGCCTACCCAATTCAGAAAGATTGGCATTGACAGAATCGAGAATGCGTTGTGCCAATGCAATAGCATCTTCATTGACAGTGCCAGAACCAATAATAATAGCTATCAATTCGGCATCCGATAAAGCCGCTTTTCCTTTGAGCAACATTTTTTCACGGGGGCGATCTTCTTCTGCCCAAGCTGTTATAGCTGTTTTTTTGTCAGGCATACTGAGGGGTGCCTTTTCGTAAGTATTCATTATCTCATGTATGTTTTAGTGTGGGAAAACTGAATTTAATACATTTTAAATATATTTCGGATTAAACTTCACAAAGAAATTTATCCAAACGGCTCTTGATACCCTAAATATCCAAACAAAAAGAGCGAAAACAATGAAAGTTACACCAATAAACGAGTTTAAAACGCTGAATCCTAAAACCCATTTGCAAAAAGCGAACATGCCGAACATTAAAAATGAGGTAAGAATATAAGAAATGAACATAGCACCATAGTAAAATCCTGATTCCAAAACATATCTTTGTTGACAGTGCGGACAATTTTCGTACATATCGAAAGGGCGTTTAAATGAAAACGTCTTTGTTGGATATAACTCGCCTGTTTGACAACGCGGGCATGTGAGCGTACTGATGGAATATAATTTTGAACCTTTTTTCATAAGAATCCTATAATAAAAATGGATAATCTACGCTTAAATCAAACGTGTTTTTAATTTTGCAAATATACTAAACATGCTTACCCTTTTATCAATAATTTTTCAAATATCCGACACCTAATTGGTAAAAAATCAACTATGTCTAATTACCTTTCTCAAAGTCAAGGAAGCCCTTATCTCATTGGTAATCAATCATTTATATCTGAACTCATGCCGTCAGACGCTTTGAAAATACCGTCGGAGCAAGTGATGTATATTTTAGGAAAAAAATTGGGCTATCAATTTTATGATGCTTTCAATCCTGAAAAAACAATTGATAGCCCCTTGAAATGGCAAAATACTGAGGGGGGTACTTGGTTGAAAAAAGTGAATATGGTGGGCATCAACGTCCGCACTATCCAATCATTTTGGAATGTCGTGAAATATTCTTTTACCTTATCCGAAGCACAATCTTCTGTGCATCTCCTACCTATTTGGGAACCGGGCGTAGTGGCGAGTCTTTATGGCATGAGCAGTTGGAATATCAATCCCGAATTTTTCAGCTCAGAGCTACATCATTTGATGCCGCATTTAGATACCGTTGAAAAGCAATTAAAAGTCGTTGTAAATATTTTACATGGTTTAGGTAAAACTGTTGGCATGGATGTAATTCCTCATACGGATAGATACTCTGAACAAGTATTAGCCAATCCTCAAAATTTTGAATGGCTACAACGCATTGATTTTGAAATAGTTAAACATGATAATAATTTGCATGAGACTGTTCAAGAGCTTATTTTTAATTTTCTTAAAGAAAGATACCCCTCAGTATTACCCGCTTCCGCAGCCTATTTTTTTAAAAATATGCCTGAATCTGACCGTTTAAAAATCATGTTCGGCGCACCCTCCGATTATGATGGAAGGCTCAAACGCCGTGCAGTAATGATTCAATTTCTTTACGACAATCATTATGAACCCGTCCCTGCAACTATGGGACCACCGTATCGGGGTTTAAAAGTAGATAAAAACAGTGAGCCAGCAATTGACCAAGAAGGGCGTATTTGGCGCGACTATCTGATTACAAAACCTGAAAAATTCAGCCGCGTTTTCGGACCTTTAACTCGTTACAAATTGTTTGAAAATAAAAATAATAATGCCGATTGGGCAATTGATTTCGACAAACCTATTCACTCAGTGTTTCAATATGTCGCACAGCATTATGCGGATGTGCAAGCCACTTACAATATAGATTTTATGCGTGGCGATATGGCGCATGTACAGATGCGACCCGAAGGCGTACCCCTCAGTATTGATGAATATTATGATGTTTTGAAATACATAAAACTCTATATTTCCAAGAACTTACCTTACTTTGGTTCATTTGCAGAGACCTTCCTCGCACCTGCCGGTGAGATGGCTTATGGCGATGAAGTAGAGCATCTTGAAGCGAGTGATGCGGATTCTACACTTGGCGATTTGCAAAGTATGGTCGTTGGTTCACCTCGATTTTTAGGAGAATTTAAGCGATATTTGGATATTTTATATACTCGAAAAGTTGCCCCAAGTTTTACAATCATGACGGCAGATAAAGATGACCCACGCTTCGATGAGTTTTATTTCAAAGGCAATGAAGCCCGTTTTTTTATCAGCCTTTTTCTAACGGATATGCCCAGTTACATGGGTTTGGGGTTTGAACAACGGGACGCACATGCAGAGCCTGCAGCCAATGAGCATTATACTAAACTCTATGTATTTAGAATTGATGAAGGTGAGAAAGCGACGCACAGTAATTACGTTTGGGGACAAAACATAACTTTATTTTCAACTTTAAATAAAATAAAAAAATATGCGGAAAGCATTTTAAAAAATATACAAAATGCTGATTGTCAATGGATTGCGCTACCTGATGTGGATAATAAAGTGATTGCGTGGACGCAGAAGGAGACCCCTCAGTATTTATTCATTGTCAATCTGGATATTGATGATGATTTAAAAAATGTAAAAATTAAGAGCATTTGCCATGGAGATTATTGGAATCAATATTTTAAAACAAATAGTTTAGAATTTCAATTTTCTACACATCATAATTTATATAACTCTTTGATTATCAATGATTTAGAAATTTCAATTCCAGAAATAAAAGCAGGAGAAGGCAGAGTTTATAAATTGAAATAATTTATCATTATTATTCAGGCTCCTCTTTGGGTAATTCTGTTTTCAAGCCTGCACTTTCTTTAAAGGCAATAATTTCATCGCGATATTCATTGACTTGGCGTTCTTTATCCTCATCAGTCCACCAAAAAGCTTCCTGCAAAAGGCTGGCTGCAATCGGAATAGCTTCGAGCGTTCTATCCCAATCAATGAGTTCCAAACCTAAACGGCGGGCAAAAACATCTTTTAAGGTATAACCCATTTCGTAAACTGCTGCATAAATCACTTCGGCTCTCAAAACTGGCGAACCTTCTATTACGGGCAAACGCAAAGAGCCATCTTTCCAAAGCAAATTCAAAATTTTCATAGCATCTGTTCCATATTTGGAGCTCAAGCGTTTAGCAATATATTCAGGAATTTTAAAACGTTTTATCAAGCCTTTATAATAATCAGGCGTCCAACCTTCTGCTCCGGCAAGGAGCTGTTTGTCAGTGGTACATTCCGAAGCTACCCCCCTCAGTATTTCCTCACATTTATCAATTGTATCCTTTGCCATGAGCCGATAAGTTGTCCATTTCCCACCCATTATGCTGATTAAACCGCTTTTGGCATCTAACTCTACTTCATGATCACGCACAAGGCTTTTGGTATCAGCCGAAGAATCTGCTTGTAAAAGTGGACGCAAACCACCAAAGCCGCTCCGAACTTGCTCGGGGACAACTGGTTTTTTCAAATATCTATTCACATATTTCAGTAAATATTCAACATCCTCTTTTTCTACGATGATTTCCTTCTCTGTCAGAGCACATTCTTCATCTGTAGTACCTACTAACAAGCGATTTTGCCAGGGAATAATAAAAATGACGCGTCCATCGTCAGTTTTAGGAACAAGGATAGCTGTATCAGGATTCATCACATCACGCGGCAAGAGCAAATGTACACCCTTACTCACTCGCATACGCGGCAATACTGAGGGGGTCGCCATCATGCGAATATGATCAGCAAAAGGGCCCGTTGCGTTGATAAATAATTTTGCATTAACAGTATAATTATTGTTTTTCAATGAATCTTGAATGGTCATTGATTGCAATTTACCTATATCATTTTTTTCAAAACCTAAAACATCCATATGATTGAGCAAAACAGCCCCTTTTTCATCTGCCGTTTTAGCCATCGAAATAGTATAGCGCGCATCATCAAATTGCCCGTCGTAATACAATACGGCTGAGTTCAATTTTCTATCATTCAATTGAGGAATACGTTCGAGAGCTTGTTTTTTGGAGAGCCAATCGCTGGGAGCGAGGTTAGTTTTGCCAGCCAAAAGATCATAGATTTTCAGACCAAAAGCATAATATGCCCCTTCAATCCAAGTAGAGCAAGGCGTCATTAAAGCTAAAGGGTGAGCTAAATGGGGTGCATTTTTTATCAAAGTTTGCCTTTCTTTCAAGGCTTTATACACCATCCGAAGTTGTTCTCTATCAAATTTTTTAACTGCTTGCTCCAAGTATCGAACTCCGCCATGAAAAAGTTTAGTGGACTTTGAAGACGTAGCCGAGCCAAAATCATTTTTTTCAATTAAAACAGTTTTCAACCCACGCAGTGCGGCATCAAGGGCACAGCCCATACCTGTTGCACCGCCGCCAATAATGCACACATCAAATTCTTCAGTTTCAATTTTAGAAAGGTTTTTCAGTCGGTTCATACTCGGTAGCAAAATTTTAGTATTCACTTAAGATATTGGCTATCAATACTTTAGGTGTCTTTTTGAATAATATTTTCATAAAGATAAAAAAAATTACCAAAAATACTGAGGGGTCTGTTCATCTGTCATAAATCGATTGTCAGAACCGCTTCCCATAATAGACAGGTCATTCCAAGGTTTTTTAGGTTGTGGAATAGGTAAAGTAGAAGTATCAGTGGATGTTGAATTGGATTTAATAGTCGGTACTCTTTTAGTAGAGCCATTAGCCATTGATTGTTCAAGACATTGACCTTGTGTTTTCAAAAATAGATACAGACTATTCTTATTTTTAGAATTGTAAATATTCAAATTTTTCGGTTTTTTCTTGAATTGTTTTTTAACGTTTGCCAAAGACTGAGCGGACTTAGGTGTATCGAATTTATGTAGGTTATATTTACGAATAAGTCTTACTAACTGTACGCCATAGTCTGCATCTGTAGAGTAACCACAAGCTCTTAGACCGTAAGCCCAGCTAACAAAATCAGTACGGTCATATTTAAAGAGCGTCCGATAATTACTTTTAGTCTTAATAAATTGAGAATGCCGTTGAAAAGATTCTGAATCAGATGAATATTTGACAAATTTAGATGGAATATGTTTACCATTTTTATCATAGTCATCATCCATCGAATAAACATAATCACCATCGGATGCATTTTTCCATTTAATACCAAAATGGTTGTTACTTCTCCTGCATAATTTAGAATTGCCAAAACCAGACTCCAAAATGCCTTGAGCCAATATGATGCTTGCGGGAATATTACTCCTATCAGATTCCGCTTGGGCAATGTTGCTATATTTAGAAATGTAAAGAGGAATAGTAGGAGTTAATGAAAGTGTATTAGCATTTAATGTGATGGCTGTACATAAAGAAACTATTAAAATAAAATTTTTCATAATAAAATATTGACTTGATAAGATGAAGATAATTCGTTTTGCATAATGAAAGGAAGGTCAAGGGTTATGCCATTTTATGGTTCAATAGAAATATAAAAACATTAAAAACGATAACATTCAATAAATTATTATTTATAAATAATTCATTT
>JAYUUR010000524.1:0-8255 GCA_043754475.1 Saprospiraceae bacterium
ATCCAATATCTTCTACACTTTTTACACTTAATCCCCAATAGTTTTGTTCGTTCTCATTCTTTTTTAAACAATTTTTAATTCATAGTAGCTTTTTTGCTAATTTAACAAAGTAAAGATAACATAACTATGAAAGATTTTGATGAACTACTCTCTTCCGGAGACCCCAATCAGCTAACCGCCTCTTTTTTTGAGGAAATGGCGCGAGATAAATTCAAAGATTTTCTCGAATTTTTTAGAAAAGACTATCTTGAGAAAATTGATTTTTCAAAAGATTGTGTTTTTTTAGATAAAGAAATGCCCCATTTTCTCCCTAAAGAATATACAACTCGCAAAGATGCTTTTAACCTATTTGTCAAAGCGCATCTTAAAGACGGCAACGTATCATATTTCCTCATTCACGCCATATTTGCTATGGAAATAGGTGAAATTCAAGTCGGTATTGCAGATGTACCCAATGAATTGATTGATACCTATTACCGTTCAAAAGACAGTGTTGATAATAAAAAACCAGAATACACAGATGATAATCAATGTTCAAATTGTGGGCGCACCGACCTCCCACTGACCATTACTATCAACGCCGCTACCATGAAAAAGCTGACGATGTGTTCTGTTTGTCTCTACAACGGCGGTCCTTCAGATCAATCTAAAAGAAAAACCGGTTTAAAACAATTAGATAAAGATATAACTGACTATGAAAAATTGGCTAAACAGTATGAAACACTCATACAAGAGACACCCGAAACGCCTGAATTGCCCAGTGCGATTTCAAAATATGCAATGACACCCCTCAGTAATTATAAGTCTATTCAAGCAATTCTCGCCGAATTGCGCTCCCAACGCATGGCAGCATTAACAAATATGGAAAGTGAAACGCGCCTGAAATACGAGCTTAAAAAGTCCATTGATGCAGAAGATTATGTGCAATCGGCAGCGATTAGGGATAAATTGAACAATAAGAAAAATAAAAAAGGGAAGTAGCAACTCGCACATACCATTCTTTCAAAAATTTGCTTTTTATTATAAAAAAGGCTTATTTTGTTATAAAAATAGAATAAATCATGGTTGCTGAACTTAGAAAAAAGGCTATTAAAAAATCTGAAAAACTATACACCCTTCGTGAATACCTTGACCGCGAAGAAAGGTCAGTGCATAAACACGAATTTCACAACGGTAAAATCATACTTATGCCCGGCGGAAAATTCAAACATAATGCTATTGCGTCAAACATGTTGGCAACATTGAAATATATAGTCAAACCTTTGCCTCGAAAATTTTGGGTAGTCAATAGCGACCAAAAAATTTATATGAATCGGTTGATAAATCTGTTTATTTAGAGAAACACCAACTAAATGGGATAAAACTCAAGAAACAGCTTTAGACAAATCTATACTTTTACGCTCTTTAGGCGTTTCTGTACCCTTAGCCGAATATTTATGAAAATATTGTTTTTGAATAAAATGAGTAATTTTTAATTAAAATTTATGTGAAAATTAATTAAAAATTACTCATTTTGTCATCAATATTAATTTCTCTTTTCTTTTTAATAATCAAAGTCAATTCATAATGGAAAAACATACTATCGGAGGATTAAAAAAAATTCTCGTTGCCTCATCTAAATTCTACGACATTCAAGATTATTTCCTCACACTTACCGAAACCAATTCCGCTGCCATTGATGGGAAATCGGGTAAAAACAATGTGTTGAAAGAAGTGATAGCCACAACACTGACTCAAATTTGTCTCATGCAAGGCATGGTCGAAAAAGGAGACAAAATCATGTTGGTGAATATGTACATGATTGAAGTTCGACAACGCTACTTTTGGCACGGCTCGGGTATGCTCAATGGAAAATACATCTTTACCTATTTCTATTTTGCAGATATGGATATGGGCATGATTTCAATTTCAAAAGGCAGCAACAATTTTTTTGCCCGTGTGTCCGTCAAAGGCGTCAGCAAAAAAATTCCAACGGATGGGTTTAGTGAAAGCTGAAAAATTACTCAAACTTATATTCTGGGTCAATTGCCCTTATTTTTAATTTCCTATTTTCTATTTCCGAATTGTAATGATGGTTGATGGGTTCAAACTGCTCGACGTATTGTAAGATGATTTCCCGTTTCACCAAACCTCTCAGATATTCATTTTTTCTAAAATCTTCGATGGTCTTTCCGTCCGCTCTTTTATCGCCCATGCTCCTAAAAAGTCCTTTAATTTTCTCGATAGCGGTCTCCGTTACTGAGGGGTCTTGCTGGGTAATTTCTCGGATAGTATCGTTCACATTTTGAGCATATTGGTCTAAAACCAAATTATAGTCCGCCACAAGTGCCGCCACCTGTTGTTGCTTCTGTTTTTTAACTGTTTTTTTCTCATTCAGGACTTGTTCGGCAGTTTTATGTCCCTTCGACAGGGCATCCAAAAAAACGCCCGCCGGGTTGGTCGCTTTGCCCGATTTAATGCGCTGCTTCGTAAACTCGACCGCCAATTCAATATCTTGAGCCGTTTTATTGGGCAATCGCTTCAAAAATTCATCTTTTTGAATGCCCCACCAATCGTTTAAGCGTTCGAAATAGAGCTTTTCAAGGTCTTCATTGACCACAATCGGTATCACAATCGGCTGTTTTACTGAGGGGGTATCTATCAGTTTATCACCACTATCCAAAATAGTAATCGGTTCAGCCACCTTCTTTTTCCTAATCGTGAACTTGAGCGCGACCACTTTCCTACCCTGCTTTATCTTCTCAGGTTCGTCCACCACGAGGTCGGAATATTGGTTAATATCGCGGATGGCAGGCTTCACGAACCACTTGAAAAAATCGGCAAACAGCGAGTATTCCGTCTCCATTTCCAAAATACGCTTCATTTGGTCGATACTCATCGTCCTATCCCCTATCCGCTCGTATTGCTTCAATAATTCGTACAAACGCAAGGCAGAAGCCCCCAATTTTGCTACACTTTGGATATTATATGCCGTAAAATTCTGTTGAAGTTGGAGCAACAAGGGCTTCATTTCAGGCTCAACCGTGATGTCAATATACTCTTGTTGCTCCACGCCCTCCCCTATTTGCCCTTCTTTGAGGTAGTTGACAGAACGGATAATGTGGAAAGCCGTCTCCCGCTCAAAACCTTTATCAGACGAAGCGATGTAGAACTTTTTTTGCATCAAACTCTTAGCCGCTTCACGCAAAAGGCTGTAAGATTGGTTGGATTTAAGCCCAAAAATCTTGATAACATCGCGATACCAGACCCGATAAGTCTTAAAATCCATATCATCTTTCCGAATATTGGACAACACTGTCAGGAACATGCGGGATTCCCAAACGTCAAACTTGTATCGAGCTTCGATGAGTTGATTCGATTTCTTGATGATTTTGAAATCGGTATTAGTCTTACGGTCTCTATTTTTCACTGTTTAATTCGGTTTGTTCAACTATGAGCAAAATGGGAAGATACCCTTTCTACTATGGGTAAATTAGGGTATCTATAGAATTTCAATTTGGAATATGAGTATTTTGGGAATAAAAGTAGCAAACTATGAGTAAATTAGGAAACAAAAGCCAATAAAAAGGTGGAATTAATTGATTTTATTCCCAATTTACTCATAGTTAAAAAATATGCACTCATCCTTCTCTCTTACTTCCCAAATTACTCCACATTTATTCCCAAATTGCTCATAATAATTCCCAATTTACTCATAGTATTTCCTAAATATCTCCACACATCCTCCCAATTTACTCGCAGTTATTCCCAATTTACTCATAGTTAAAGTTGTAAAACATTGATAATCAATAAGTTGTGGAGACAGAAAACAATAAAACAAATAAAACATTAAAAAGAATAAAACATCAACAAGGCTGATGCTGATGTTTTTTTTGAAAATTTTTTTAGAAATGAGTAATTTTTATTTAAATTTTAAATAAAAATTACTCATTTCTATTTTTGTTTGTTTGTTATACTGAGGGGTATTATACCCAATGTTTGTTTTTTCCGCGATTTTCAAAGGACGCTCAATATTTGCGAATTCCTTTTAGATTTGGTGATAATCCTCGAATCTTACTTATCATGCGAATAATGGGTTATCCTCAGTTTGACAAGCGGCAGAGCCGCAAAATATTTGTAGTAGCACACAAGCACAATCTCATTTAAGGTGCAGCGCACCGACATATTATCAGCATCGCTCCCTCAGTAATTTAGGTAAAATGAGTAAAATTTATTTAAAAATTATGTATAAATTGATTAATTATTACTCATTTTAACTCTTTTATCGCCTATCAATAACCGTTTTAAAATAGACGCTGCAATACCTTCAGGGCGTGGGATATTAGAAAGCAACAAAAGGCTTTAGCCACTCATTTAAACGCTAAAAAGGTGAACGGCTAAAGCCAAATTAAGGTGAAACGCTCTCCCCACGCCCTAAAGGGACGTGGTTATTTTGACAGCCTTTATTTTGATTCGGTTACATATTTAAATTCAATATTGTGTCGGTGCGCTGTACCTTAAAAGATGTTTTGCTTTCAATCTCTACAAATATCGTGGTGCTCTGCACCCATTAAACCTATTGCTTGAATAGAATACTCAACTGCATGCACCCACTCAGTAATTCGGCTAAAATGAGTGAAAAATACTCAATTTTTACTCAAATTCTATTTAATATTTACTCATTCTACATATTTTAACTTGTTGCAAGTGGAAATTTATTCCTCCCCCATATCTTTCCTCACCAAACCCGTCAAATAGTTTTTAATCGAATAACCTTTGAGTTTGACTTTATCGTTCATCATGTCGAATAAGTAAGTCGGCATATCAAAATTGACGCGTTTGGTGGTGCCGACATTTTCGGTACTCCGCATTTTGGTGATGATTTTTTGGGCAAAATCTTCGGCGTTTTGTACCTGCGGCGTATCTTCTTCGATCTTGACGATGCTTTTCTTAGGCGTGATTTTTAAATCTTTTTTCATGATAAGTTATTATTTTTTTTAAATAATTTTAAAATGAGTAATTTTTAAGTAATTTCTACATAAATTTTATTTAAAAATTACTCATTAAGACCAACACCTCATCTGTTAGCTCGTTAAATTCGTCCTTCGCTTTTCTATCGCGTCCTTCTACCACGCCCAAGCCTTCCACCGCCGTTTCGACGTAAGCGGTTCGATTGCCCAATTGGGTTTTCAAAATCGGCACATCATACGCCTGCACAGCGTCAATGATGGCTTTGTAAACCCGCAATTTATCATTCGAGCGATTCATCACAATGTGCGTAGAGACCTTTTTCCCGCCGTATGCGAGGCGATTGCCGTTTATCTCCTCCAACTTCTCAAAGAAGTTCTCAAATGCCCTATAATCGTAAATACTGGGCGTAATGGGGATAAGTAAAATATCGGCGGTGATGATGGCGCGTTCGGTAATCTCTGACACGTGGGGCGTTCCGTCAATAATGACCACATCATAGCGGCTTTTGAGGCGTTCGATTTCGCTGGTCAATTGTTTTTCAGTGATACCGAAAACAGAGATTTCCGGCTTATCGGTCGGGCGAGAACCTGACCATTCGGAGGCAGACCGTTGCTTGAGGTCGGTGTCGATGATGCAGACGGATTTGCCGCGTTGGCTGAGGGCTGCTGCTAAGTTGGTGGCAATGGTTGTTTTGCCAACCCCGCCTTTTAAGTTTGTAATGGCAATTTTCATAATCGGATTGAATTTGGGGTAAGATAGTGTGAATGATTAAAATTTACTCATTTTTTACTCATTTTTTATTTAAAAATTGTATAGATTTTAATCATTTAGGATTTGAATGGGTGCAATGGGACACTGATTTCACTGGTGCGACTGACTGTGCTGATTTTTTGTCAAATAACTTGCTGCAAGTTGAGCTAAATTCAAAATTTAATAAGGTTATTCATATTCAATCACTCCGTGATTTCAAACCATTATTCGCATTAAATTTAAAAATCAAAAAAATCAGTCGCATCAGCCAAATCTGTGTTCCATCGCACCCCCATCGCACCTGCTCATCGTTTTTATTGGGAACGTTCCCGACATCGTTTGCGTAGATTAATGCTCATTAATTAAGACACTTATTTGGTTTGTGAAAGATAAAACTTTACGTTTGTAATGAATTATAAGCGTTTTTTAGAATATTATTTTGGAAAACGATTTTTAAAGAAATTCACCGAACGATATGGATTTATTCAGTTTGAAAGGCAAAACGGCATTAGTAACAGGCTGTAATAAAGGCATCGGCAAAGCCATGGCAATTGGATTGGCAGAGGCAGGAGCAGATATTATCGGTGTGTCGGCAACGATTGAATTGCAAGGCAGTGAAATTGAAAAAGCGGTGATACAAAGAGGTCAAAAATTCAAAGCTTATCAAGCAGACTTTTCAGACCGTTCAAGTTTAATGGATTTTATCAAAAAAGTTAAGTCAGATTTTCCTCGAATTGATATTCTCATCAACAATGCGGGCATGATTCTCAGAAAACCAGCTGCCGAACATCCCGACGAATATTGGGATAAAGTATTGGCGGTGAACCTTGATGCGCCATTTATTTTAGCACGCGAGATAGGTCATGGGATGATAGCACAAGGCGCGGGTAAAATAATTTTCACCGCTTCATTATTGACTTTTCAAGGTGGTATCAATGTGCCGAGCTATGCAGCGAGCAAGGGCGCAATTGGTAGTTTGGTGAAGGCACTTGCTAACGAATGGGCATCGAAAGGCGTGAATGTGAATGCCATTGCACCGGGCTATATAGCTACGGATAATACGGAGGCGTTACGCAATGACCCCGAGCGGAGTCAATCTATTATGAGCCGGATTCCGGCAGGTCGGTGGGGTGAAAGTGATGATTTTAAAGGGGTAGCGGTATTTTTATCATCGGCTGCTTCGGATTATGTGCATGGGACTGTGCTGACTGTGGATGGCGGTTGGATGGGAAGGTGAGGAATGATGAATTATAAATGATGAACGATGAATAAATTTCGTAAGTGATTGATTATCAAACATTTGAGAAACATTTGAGCAATAATTTTTTTTACCACAATAGTTAACATAGGTTACATAGAACACATAGTTTCTTACAGAATGACAAAAAAAACTATGTGTTCTATATGCCCTATGTGTCAAATACAACAGAATGTATGGAAATTCGCCACGCTTGTAGCCGCAAAGAAACGGCAGGGATGAACACTCAAGCATTGAGAGAAAATTATCTGATTGAATCACTTTTCAAGGAAAACCATGTTGAATTGGTGTATTCTCATTCCGATAGGATGGTGGTTGGAGGTGTTATGCCTCAAAACGAGCCGATTTTATTGCCAAATACTGAGGGGTTAAAAGCTCATTATTTTTTGGAACGTCGGGAGTTGGGCATTATGAATTTAGGTGGCAGTGGCACTGTTAAGGCTGACGGTGAGACTTATCCGATGAATAAATTGGATTGCCTTTATATCGGGAAAGGGACTAAAAATGTACATTTTTCAAGCGATGATGCGCTTAATCCTGCGCGTTTTTTTCTCCTCTCATGCCCTGCACACCATACTTATCCAACGGTCTGGATGAGTCAAGCGGCGGCAACGCCTGCACATTTGGGGGCAGTAGAAACGGCAAATCAACGGACTATTTATAAATATATTCATCCCGATGGCACATTGAGTTGTCAATTGGTGATGGGTTTTACGGTTTTGCAAAATGGCAGCGTGTGGAATACGATGCCCGCTCATACGCACGACCGCCGCATGGAGGTTTATTGCTATTTCGATATACCCGAGAATCAAGGCGTCTTGCATTTGATGGGTGAACCGACTGAAACGCGGCATTTATGGATTCAAAATCATCAAGCGATTATTTCGCCGCCGTGGTCTATTCACTCGGGTTGTGGCACGTCCAATTATGCATTTATATGGGGCATGGCGGGTGAAAATCAAGCGTTTGCGGATATGGATTTTGTAGCGGTGAATGAATTGCTTTAATAATGATGAATTATGAATGATAAATGATAAATGGCGTAAGTGGTTGATTATCAAACGTATTCCCCCTAACCCCCGGAGGGGAACACTTTGGAAGTATTGGAAAATAATAACATAAAAGTTCAATACTTCCAAAGCGTTCCCCTTTGGGACAGGGTTGATTGGTTCTAAAATAGGTATAAAAGTGCGAGTCCGCTGGACTCGTAAAATTATATGAAAGGTGTTGTATTTCTACAAACGTGAGAGTCCTCTGGACTCATTCAAGGCTTAAATATAGAGTCCTCTGGACTCAT
>JAYUUR010000525.1:0-8248 GCA_043754475.1 Saprospiraceae bacterium
CCCACCTTTCACTATAAATGAGCGGCTAAAGCCTTAACTATTTGAGCTTTTTTAACCCCCACCATAAATGGTGGAGTTAGTCAAAAAAGATGTGGGTAAAGGACAGAGTTTGAAACTTGCTGCAAGTTATTTGACAAAAAAACAAATAAAATTTTGGACTAATTTAGTCAGAATACTTATTACACAACCCCATGATTCGGTTAGCCCATGACCTGCTATAAAACCAAGAGAATAATATTTTTTCCTGAGGTTTTAATCTTAAAAACCAAGAGAAAAATGTTTTTTCCGAGGTTTTTATCTTAAAAACCGAGAGAATAATATTTTTTCCCGAGGTTTTAATCTTAAAAACCGAGAGAATAATATTTTTTCCGAGGTTTTATTCTTAAAAACCAAGAGAAAAATATTTTTCCCGAGGAAAATTCATTTTAATTCATCAGAAATTGAAATAGTATTCCTGTTGGTGAGAAATATTTTCTATGTTTTAATCATCATAAAAATATTTTTAGATTAACCTAAAAATATTTTTATAATAATTAAAACAGATTAACTTTGCATGAAATCTAAAATTTGAATCATGCAAAGAAATTTGACTTTTATTATAGCCGCTTTTATTTTTATAGGCATTCTTATCTCTTGTGGAAAGATATTGCCGCCTACGCCTGCCGATAATACCTTACTTGATGGTCCTGTTGAAGGGTTGACGGGGGAACAAAATGCTCGATTTATCAAAGGCGATAAGGCTTTTAACGATGATGTATTCACGAGTGCAACGGGTTTAGGTCCTTTGTTTGTTGCCACGTCTTGCGGGAGTTGTCATGCGGGCGATGGCAAAGGCACGCCGTTCACGACCTTGACTCGATTCGGTCAATCCGATGAAACAGGCAATCAGTATCTACATCTCGGGGGTCCACAATTGCAACATCGGGCGATTGTAGGGTATCAACCCGAAAGTTTACCAAAGGGCACCGGCTTTTCTAATTTTACACCGCCTGCAAATACAGGCTTGGGCTTCTTGGATTTTATAACGGATGCCGATATTCTATCAATGGCAGATGAAAAAGATGCAGATAATGATGGGATTTCAGGCGTTCCGAATTGGATAACACCCCCTCAGTATGCGAGCCTTCGGAGCAATGCTGTTTCAATAACCGGTAAACATATCGGTCGTTTTGGTAAGAAAGCAGGGACTTATAACCTTCTGCAACAAACGGCGAATGCCTACAATCAAGACATGGGCATTAGTTCCAATTTTGAACCTTATGACACGTATTCAGGTCATTTAATTGACCCAGAAGTATCCAATCAAACGATTCAAGATGTTGTTTTTTATCTCCAAACTTTGAAAGCACCCCTTCAGAGGGAGAAAGATGCTGCCTCTATTCTGAAAGGACAGGATTTGTTTAATCAAATAAAATGTGCTGCTTGTCATCAACCCGAACTCCGTACAGGCAACTCACCTATTGCGGCATTATCCAACAAAACTTTTTATCCTTATACCGATTTGCTATTACACGACATGGGAAGCGGCTTAGATGACGGCTATACTGAGGGGTCTGCCAAAACTTCTGAATGGCGAACGCCGCCGCTTTGGGGTTTGGGTTTGTCCAAAAATTCGCAGGGTGGGCAATATTTTTTGCTACACGATGGTCGGGCGAAAAGTATAGACGCTGCCATTATGCTGCATGGTGGCGAAGCGGAAAAAAGCCACAAGGCATATCAAGAACTTACCGTCTCAGATAAACAAGCATTGATTCAATTTTTAGAAAGTTTATAAGAATATGGAAAGACGCATATTTATTAAAAACACTTGCTTGGCATGTATTGGCGGTGCTGCTTCAAGCCTTTTATTGCAAAGTTGCAACAGTTGGCATTATGTCATGAGTCCTATTGAGAACAGCCGTTTATTCATTAAAAAGGCAGAATTTACTTATTTAAAGAAAGAAAAACCGATGATTCGGCAATGGATATTGGTTAAAAATGAGAAAATGCCTTTTCCGATTGCCGTATTTCGACACAATGAAAATGAATATTCGGCAACTTATTTAGAATGCTCACATCAAGGCTGTGAAGTAGAGCTTGAGGGAGAGCATTTGCAATGCCCATGTCATGGTTCGGAGTTTACCAATCAAGGCAAATTGCAACACGGACCCGCTGAAAGGGATTTAAAAACATTTAAAGTCTTTAATGAAGAAGACAACATTCAAATATTATTGTCATGAGAAAAATAGTACTTGCTTTAATCATTAACACGCTCACCATCGGTTGTTTATCAGCACAATCGGACAGCACTTTTTTTAAAAGACAACCCATTGATACGAGTATCAATAGCCGCCTTAACATGGATGCGGTGTATAATCGCCCGTTTTTACAAGTGGGGAAAATACCTGTTGCCATCGGTGGCTATGTTGAAAGCAAGGTGGAATATATGCAAACCGACGGTATTACTGAGGGGTATAATTTCAAAATGCAGCGCATGACTTTGTTTGTCTCTTCATCGTTGCATCGTAGGATTAAGTTTCTTTCTGAAATTGAATTTGAAGAAGGCACGAAGGAAATCAATATAGAATTTGCTTCTTTGGATTTTCAATTTCATCCTTTGCTCAATCTGCGAAGTGGTGTGGTGATGAATCCGATAGGTGCTTTCAATCAAAACCATGATGGACCTAAATGGGAATTTAATGACCGTCCGCTTTCAGCTACTCAAATGCTGCCTGCTACTTTTAGCAACGTCGGGATGGGATTATGGGGAAAATATGCTAAAAAGGATTGGATATTGGCGTATGAAACTTATTTGACCAATGGTTTTGACGATCAAATTATCAATAATGGGGAAAATAAAACATCTTTACCCTCTACTAAATTGAACCGCGATAGATTTGAAGAAAGCTATAATGGTGTCCCTTTATTCACTGGTAAAATAGCGGTGAGAAATCGACGGATTGGTGAAATTGGGATTTCAACTATGCAAGGCATTTACAATAAATTTCAAGAAGATGGTTTAACTTTGGATAAAAAAAGAGCCATAAAAGTATGGGCTATTGATTTTAATACGACATTGCCTAAAATTCATACGGCTATCAATGCCGAATGGGCGTGGGTGAATGTGGATGTGCCTGAAACATTTACGCAGCAATTTGGCAATCGACAACAAGGCGGTTTTATTGATATTGTTCAACCTATCTTGAAAAGAAAGATGTTGGGTTTTGAAAATGCCGTTTTGAACATCGCTTGCCGCTTGGAATATGTGGATTGGAATGTGGGCAAGTTTAAAGAAACAGATAGCAATATCGGCGATGACATATGGGCAATTGTTCCGGCTATCAGTTTCCGTCCTTCTGCTCAAACGGTTTTAAGGTTCAATTATCGCTATCAATCTCAAGTAGATATATTGGGTAATCCGCCTGCTTTGACGGCGGGTTTTCAATTCGGTGTTTCGAGTTATTTTTAAATAAAATTCATGTCAACAAAAAAGATAATCGGCAAATTTATTCAACAATTACACCCTTTACATCGAGTGCTCATCAGTATGGGCTTATCAGCCATTACTTTTTTTTGTCTTCAAAATACAAGCCTCCAAGAATTAGTCATGCTTGTGATAGTTTGGGACGTGTATGCTTTATCGTACTGTATCACCAGTTGGATTGTTTTCTTCGCTCGTACTTGTACGCAGATTAGGCAGCACGCTCGGGAGGAAGATGGCAGTCGGATATTTGTTTATTTGGTTATTATGTTGTCTTCTTTTGCCAGCCTTTTCACTGTTTTATTGCTCATCAGTTCTGATGATTTAAAAGATACAACGCCATATGTTTATGTGCCGGTAGCGATATTGGGTATGCTGCTTTCGTGGATGATGGTGCATATCACCTTTGCTTTTCACTATGCTCATTTATTTTATGATGATGATGAAGATGGTAATAGCCATAAACATGCAGGCGGTTTGAATTTTCCAAATGAAAATAAGCCTGATTATTTAGATTTCGCCTATTTTTCTTTTATTATCGGTATGACCTTTCAAGTATCTGATGTAGAAGTTACCTCTCGAAAACTTAGAAGATTGGTCTTATTGCACAGCCTTTTAGCGTTCGGCTTAAATACTTTTGTTGTGGCTTTGACCATTAATTTGATTGCAGGATTGAAAAATGGGTAATGAGCAATTAGTAATAGGTAATTGCCCCTACCCATTTTATTCAAAACAACTGAGGGATGAAATCAATAATTAACAATCAATAACTAATAATTTTCTTACTGCTTGGGCCATTCAAACTGTTTGGCATTTTCTTTATTCACTACTTTGGCTTTCCCACCCAAAATAGGTTTGGGAATGGGGGCAGCATCCATAATGGTATTTTCCAACTTATTAATGTGTTCCCAAACACCTTTCTTAAATTTATAGGCTTCATAAGTGCCATCAGGAACTGAAACAAAAGGCACGTCGGGGTTTTTATAGCCAATTTCAGTGAGGTGGTCGAGCATAATCATGCCCATATCGTCATCATAATTAAGGCGCATAGAAGCCTCAACTGAATGAAACATCACCAACCGATTGAGTTTTTTCTTAATGCTACGCTCTTCTTTTTCAAAAACCGGTGAGCCAAAACGCGGTGCTCCACCGTTCAATGAAAGGACATCACAAATCTTTATTTTTTCAATAGTATCATGAGCATTGAATCCAAAAAGGAGGTATTTCATGCCTTCTTTTGTCTTAAAACCTTTGATGTTATAATACAAAGCACCGAACCATTTTTCAGCGGTCAAGTTTTGATTCTCTGGTTTTTGAATATCTTTTGAGAAATCTTTCAATTCATAAACCATTGATTTAGAACGGTTTAGCTGTATAAATCCAAAATATTTATAATGATTTTCATCAATCATCAATTGCCATGTGAAGATGCGGAAATCACGCTCGGTAGGGTAGAGGATGGAAATACTTTCTATTTCACTGAAAGCATAATTGAATGAATTGTTGACAGCCAGTGCTTCGCGCATAAGAGGCAATAATTTATCTTGTGCGGTTATCCGATTTTCAGCGATAGAATCCGTCACTGCTGTTCGCGACAAACTCACAATAGAATCTTCCAACACCGATAATTTATCTAAATCTGCTTGCTTAATATCTCCTGATTTGGTTTGCGAAAAGGCTAAATTATTGATAATCAATAAGATAGCGATAACAACTAATTTTTTCATTCTGAGAATTTTTGATTAAAAACGATGGAAATACCCTTAAAATTGTCCATCAATTCTCAAACTCCATCGTCGCCATTTCCCATTTTTCCATTTCGGCTTCAAGTTCTTTTTTTATAACATTGTATTTATCCAATATTTTTTGGCTATCGGTGCGGGTATAAAAATTATCTTTCGCCATCTCTTTTTCTATATCGGCAACTTGTTTTTCAAGCTCTGAAATGCGTTTTTCACTGTTTTGAATGGCGCGTTCTATTTTCTTTTTATCTTTATTATCGCTATTTCCGTTAGTGTTATTGCCGTTTCCATTCATTTTATTGTTTGAAAACGAATTTGAATTGTCATTGCGAGAATCCGAAGCAACTGAGGGGGTGTTGACAGTTTTCATTTCCACTTCACGCATATTTTCAAGCTGACGTTTTTCAAGGAAATAATTGACATCGCCTAAATATTCGTAGAGTTTTTTATCTCTAAATTCAATGGTTCTGTTGGCTAATCCCTTTAAAAAATCACGGTCGTGGGAAACCACTATCAGCGTACCATCATAATTCATCAAAGCCTCTTTCAACACTTCTTTTGAAATCATATCCAAGTGATTCGTCGGCTCATCGAGCAATAATAGATTGAAAGGACGCAATAAAAGACATGCCAAAGCCAAACGCGCCCGCTCACCACCACTCAAAACCGATACTTTTTTATCTGCATCTTCTCCTGAAAACATGAACGCACCAAGGATTGCGCGCAACCGCGTCCGCATTTCAGGCGGTGAATGCATTTCCATTGTTTCGTACAAAGTCATGGTCGGGTACAGTGCTTCCGCTTGATTTTGAGCATAATAGCCTACTTGCACATTGTGACCCATTTGAATATCTCCTTGCGCTTCGATTTCGCCTATCAAAATTTTAGCTAAAGTAGATTTACCCTGCCCGTTCTGACCGACGAATGCCACGCGATCTCCTCTATCCATTTTTAAACCGACATTCTCCAAAACATTCAAATCACCATAGCTTTTACTTAAATTTTCAGCTTCAACCACCACTTGACCACTGCGCGGCGCAGGCGGAAATTTAATATTCATAGCCCCTACATCTTCTTCGTCAAGTTCAATGCGGTCAATTTTATCCAATTGCTTTTGCATGGATTGCGCCATACTCGTTTTGGTCGCTTTCGCCATAAAACGATTGATGGTCTTTTCACGTTGAGCAATGAGTTTTTGCTGATTGTCGAAGGCATTTTTCAAAAGCCCACGGCGTTCAGCCCGCATTTCTACATATTTTGAATAGGACGCTTTATAATCATATATTTTTCCCATTTCAATTTCTACCGTCCGCTTGGTCACATTATCTAAAAATTGCTTATCATGCGAAATGACTACTACTGCGCCGGGATAATCTTCCAAAAAGTTTTCAAGCCATAAAATAGATTCAATATCCAAGTGATTCGTCGGCTCATCAAGCAGCAAATAAGTAGGCCTCTTTAAAAGCATTTTCGCTAATTCAATCCGCATTTGCCAACCGCCACTGAATTCTTCCGTCATCCGAATCAAATCTTTGGATTTAAAACCGAGACCCCTCAGTATTCGCTCTGCATCTGCCTGTGCCGTATCGCCGCCAAGTATGTGGAAACGCTCGGACGCATCCGATACATCATGAATCAAATCCATGTATGAATCAGTGTCATAATCGGTACGTTCGTGGAGTTCTTGATTGAGTTGTTCAATCTTTCTTTCCAATTCTTTCACCTCATCAAAAGCCGTGAGGGCTTCGTCAATCACCGTTTTTCCTTTGGGTGTTGACATATCTTGATGCAAATAACCGATGGTAGTATCATTTGGGCGTGAGATATTGCCGCCGCCGTTGGGAGTAACTTGTCCGGCTATGACTTTCATCATGGTCGATTTGCCTGCGCCATTTCGCCCTGTCAGACCTATCCTGTCGCGCTCACCAATGACAAAACTCACGTTATCGAACAACGCTCTTTCTCCGTAAAATACACTTACTGCTGAAACTGAAATCATTTTATAGTCATTTATCAGCACGTTTGGGCTGACAGATTTAATTTTTTAAACGTTATTTCTTGAAAACGGGTGCAAAATTAGTAAAAAAATTGAAGTTTGAATAGCTTATTTTTCAATTTTTCCGTCTTTCGCCTCTTTGGCTTTCTTAATACCTAATTTTACATCCGCTTTTGACAGTTCAACATAAATTCTTTCTCGCAACTCCTTTGAAACATACTCCAAATCTTCAGGGTGAATGCTCGCTGCAACGTTGACGATAAAGCCATCTTGTTGAAAAATTTCAATTTCAATATCTGCTTCAGGTTCTTCTAAAATTTGAGGCAGACCCCTCAGTATTTGAGTGATAATTTCTTTAATTTGATTAAAATCAGCACCATATTTAATGGGCACTTGAATATTAGTTTTGATGATTTTTTCCGCTGTTAAGTTGCCGATTATGCCATTTATAGCATGAGAATTAGGAACAATGATGATTTTTTCAAAGCCTGTAATCAAAATGGTACTAAAAATTTGAATTTCTCTTACCCGTCCTGATATATTTTGAACCTCAATAAAATCGCCTACTCGATAAGGTTTGAAAATTAAAATCATAACGCCCGCAGCGAAATTAGAAAGCGTTCCTTGCAAAGCCAAACCGACAGCAAACGCCGCTGAAGCCAAGATGGCAACAAAAGAAGTTGTCTCAATGCCAACGATATTAGCTACCCCCAATATCAAAAAGATTTTCATCAAAATATTGAGCATCGAAATCAAGAAAGGCAATAAATCAATGTCAATGCCCGATTTAGCCATACCGTTTTTAGCGGCTGCCGTCATTTTTTTAATCAACCAAAGACCAACTAATAAAATAACGATGGCTGTTAAAAATTTAGGTCCATACAGCAAAGCGAGGTCAAAGTATTTTGAATCTAATTTGAAATTTTCCATGTATAAAATTTTAATTTAGCTAAATTGATATTGTATTGAAGAAAAAAATATTAGTTTTATTTCTAAAAACTAAACGGTTTCTATTAAAAATATTGTGGTGATGTTGCATTTTCGTTTGTA
>JAYUUR010000526.1:0-2785 GCA_043754475.1 Saprospiraceae bacterium
GCCATTTTAAGGTCTTGTTCAAAATAATTTTGCGCTTTTTCAAAATCACCTTTTTGCAACCAAACGTTGCCCACGCATCCCATAGCGATGGATGTCAACTGTTTGTTTCCTAATTTTTGAGATAAAATTAAACCTTTTTCAAGGCATTCCAAAGCATTTTGATAGTCTCCTTTTTCAGACCATACTATGCCGAGATTGACATAAATATTTGACATGCCGACTGAATCGTTTTGTAATTCACATATTTTTAATTCTTCTTCTTGGCAGCGCACTCCCGCAGTATAATTGCCCTGATTCATGTAAGTTAAGCCCAGATGAGAGACAATTTGAGCATTGCTCCGAAAATTATTTTCACGACTAATATTGATGCTCTGACTATAATAATCCTTAGCATTTTCATACTCTCCTTGCCTGAAATATAGGTTACCCAAATTACCATAAGCCTTCGCAATACCTTGATAATCAATGATTTGCTCACTGAATGCTGCTGCTTTTTCAAGATGATTTTGAGCTTCAAAATAATTACCTTTCAACATCAAAAGCAAACCTAAAGCGTTGTAAACACGCCCTTTGAACAATTCCATATTTTCAGAAATCACGATATTGAGGGCTTCTTTAAAACAAAATTCTGAAGCCTCCCATTGACCAACGAGCAACAAAATTTCGCCTTTTTTCACAAGGGTTTTAATAGTCTCAGCCTTGTCTTTTGTATTTTTTAAAAGTCTATCATATAAATCCAAAGCCTGTTGATTTTGAAAATTACGGCGTGCAAAATCGCCTGCTTTTTTCAGATATTCGTTGGTTTCGGATGGATTATTCGCTTGTTCGTAATGAAAGGCGAGGTCGATAAAGCGGTCGTCGAGTTGCTCGGCATATATTTTCTCGATAGCTTTTGCTATCATTTCGTGCAGTTCGCGCAGGCGTGTTTTGAGCTGCATATCATAAATAGCTTCGCGTAAAAGTGAGTGTTTAAAAATATATCGCAACTCATTCATAGCTGACCAAATTTGCCCATTTTCAGCATTTTTCACTTGCTCGCGCAATGCTATTTTGCCGTTGCCATTTCGTCTAATATACTCATCATGCGCCATCATAACTTCCGTCAAAATAGGTAATTCAAACTCTCTTCCGATGACCGCAGCAGCTTTCACGGTTTCTTTCAAAATGGTTGACAACCGGTCAATTCGAGCCGTCAAAACAGCTGAAATGGAGTTAGATATTTTGACGTGAGGGTCTTTTATTTGCCATATTTTCGAACTAAACAATTCATTATCAACAAGTTGCAATAAATCATTTTCAATAAAATAATCTAAAATTTGTTCTGCATAAAATGGGTTGCCATTGGTCGTCCGCCAAAGGGTTTCGGCGAAATCAGGATGAATACCCCCCCTCAGTATATGGGTCGTAAAATCGAGTAAATGCGCTTTTGTAAAAGAATTTAAATCAATTTCTAACGATAAGATATGCTGTTCTTTCAATAAAAAATCTTCAAAAATAGGTGTCTTGATACCCTCATCATTGTAGCGAGAAGTAGTGAGAATTAAAATAGGATGAGCCGCTATTTTTTTAATAAAATGATTTATAAATAACTGCGAATCGTCATCAATCCAATGGGCATCTTCCAACTCAATTATAAGCGGTCGAGACATTGAAAGACTGATAAAAAGACTGCTTAGGGCTATCAATATATTGTCATAACGACCCTTCGCATCGAGTTGCTCCCAAAGAGAATCGGGATAAGTTAATCCGAGTAAAGCCGCCAAAACGGACTGAGTGCGTAATAATTCACCCCCCTCAGTATTTGGCTGTTTTTCAATGGATTTTAAAACATTTTCAAGGGCATTTTCAAAGAAACCCCTATTTTCATCTGCCGTTTTTTCGGGATTTTGATAAAAAAATTGTTTTAAAAAATAAACAAACGGATTGAACGGTTTTTTCAAAATCTGATCAACTGGACAATTTGCCCAATAAATATCACAGTTTTTTTCTAAATTTTGACGCAATTCGTAGGTCAATCGGCTTTTACCAATTCCAGCCTCACCATAAATACTGGCAACGGTAGCTGTATTATTTTGTAGTATTTTACTTGAAAAATTAAATAATTTTTCCAATTCAACATCGCGACCAACCATATTTCCTGAAAAAAATGTCTTTTCTTCTGAGCTTTTTTTTAGGAGTTGAAATGTAGGTGTTTCAAACGTCATACCTTTATAAGTGATGTTTCCTTTTTCATGAAATTCAAACACCCGTACATTGAGCATATTTTTATTCACTAAAATTTCGCCCCATGCTGCATTTTGCATGAGTCGTGCAGCAAGGTTTACACGGTCGCCCACGACGGCATATTGACAACGCTCTTTGCCACCTACTATACCTGCGAACGCCATGCCCGAAGCAATGCCAAATCGAAACATGTAAGGCTTTTTATTTTGCAAAAGACTCACCTCATTTTGAATAGCTAAGGCACATTCCAATGCTCGAATAGTATTATTTTCAAAACTTTTAGGTGCGCCGAAAAAGCCGACCATGACACCATTTTTTTCACTAAAATCTATCTCTTTAAAATAGCCGCCGTAGCTCTCAAATTCTTTTAAAATGATAGATGAAATAGCTTCCAAATCAGCATATTCATGTGCATTGGTGAAGGAGATAAACATGGCTACGACTTCTCTAAACTCCCCTTTTACATTCTGCTCTATAATATGAGATGGTATGAAATAGGCAAGGTCAAAAGCTGTTAACTTATGAGAACTTTCAAGTTGATTTTCAAGAGGAATATATAGTT
>JAYUUR010000527.1:0-2774 GCA_043754475.1 Saprospiraceae bacterium
CGAGTGTGTTATCAAGACAATGAAAAAGATTATATTTGCCCATTCAGAAAAATTAAAAAAAATACTATGAATCAAGAAAATCAAAATACAGAATGGAAAGAAGTGTGGAAAGATGACTATCTGAAATGGATATGCGGCTTTGCCAATGCTCAAGGCGGTAAAATCTACATTGGTAAAAATGACAAAGGCATAGTGATAGGCGTAAGCGAAGCGGCTAAACTAATGAAAGATATACCCAACAAAGTGCGCGATGTGCTGGGTATTTTGATAGATGTGAATCTTTTGAGTGAACAGTCAAAAGACTATCTTGAACTTGATATAGAACCCTATCCTTATCCGATAAGCTATAAAGGGCAATACCATTATCGAAGTGGTAGTACTAAACAGGAGCTAAAAGGGGCGGCATTGGATAAGTTTTTACTCCAAAAACAAGGGAAGCGGTGGGACGGCGTACCCATACCGCATGTATCAGAAAAAGATTTGGCACAATCTGCCTTTGATTATTTTTGCAAAAAAGCGATTAAAAGCAAGCGATTGGATAGTGAGATACTGCAATATTCTACCGATGAATTGCTGTCAAAATTGCAATTGTTGGAGGGTGAATATTTAAAAAGAGCCGCTATCTTGCTTTTTCACCCCGACCCTGAACAATATGTTACTGGGGCGTATGTCAAAATCGGGTATTTCAGAACAGACGCTGATTTACTTTTCCAAGATGAAATACATGGACATTTATTTGACCAAGTCATGAAAACAATGGATTTGCTTTTGACAAAATATTTGAAAGCAACTATTCGCTACGAAAGAGTTAACCGCGTAGAAGAATATCCGATTCCCGAATCTGCCTTGCGTGAAGCCGTTTTAAATGCCATTGCCCATAAAGATTACAGTGGCAATACCCCCATTCAAATACGGGTATATGCCGATAAAATCGTTATTTGGAATCAAGGGCAGTTACCTGATAATTGGACAGTGGCTCAATTGCTTCAAGCCCACCCCTCAGTACCCTACAATCCTACCATTGCCAACGTGTTTTTCAGAGCAGGCCTTATCGAAGCATGGGGTAGTGGCATATTAAGAATGATTAGCGATTGCGAAAAACAAGGTGTGCCAACGCCTATTTTCAAATACGATTTTTCGGGGTTTATTATTGAGTTTGATGTTAAAAAGGAAGAAGTGTCGGTGATGGGTTCGGGAGAAATGTCGGGAGAAATGTCGGGAGAAATATTGAAATTAATGAAAAATAATCCTTATGTAACTATACCTCAATTAGCTAAAATATTAGATATTACCACCCGAACAGTTGAAAGGTATATCAAAAACTTAAAATCAAGCCATAAACTTACCCGTATTGGCAGCACCAAATCTGGTGTATGGGAAGTTAAAATATAAGTAAAAAGAAAAACCTTAACCAAAGTTCTGTGTATAAAAAACTCAACGGACAGTTGGATGCCGTGAAAATACGGTATGAGGCGATTAAGCGGGAGGTGGGGGCGGTGAATTAGAGATGAGATATTATTAAGTGAAAAATTTTGCCCGATTTTATATAAAATGGCGTATTTTTGTTTAAAATTCATATTAAAATGAAGCAAATAACATTGAATATCAAAGATTCGCACTACACTTTATTCGTACAGTTTTTGCCTTCTTACGGCAATGCTGCGGAGAAACAGCGTTCAGAAAGTGCTGACCCTAAAAAGAAAAAATTTACTGTCGTCAAAGTAGCGGCGGCGGATAGAAACTACACGTTTAACCGAGAAGAACTTAATGCAAGATAAATATTTCATTGATAGCAACATACTCATCTATGCCCATAATGACCTCAATTTTGTACTCAGAAGATATGCAAAATGGGCATTTGATTGATGGGAAAATTAGAATTGTCAACCCATTTGTATGACAAAAACCACCCTCCCGATTTGTCGGGACAGGCTCTCAGTAAAATTACTAAAAATGACTCCCTTAGGCAAATAAACGGTCATCGTTGTTCATTCAGCGATGACCGTTGTTCATTCGAGAGTGCGAGTGTGTCATTCGAGAGTGAGGGTGTGGCGTTCGAGAGTGAGAGTGTGACGTTCGAGGGTGTGGGTGTGTCGTTCGAAAGGGTAGGAGACTCTTTTCTAATGACGAATAAGTAAGTAAAAGTAGTTGAGGTGCCATGCTATCTGGCAGCTCTTGCTTGGACTGCCAAAGGCAAACTATCATTGGTTAGTAGAGGTAGGTTAGTAATTTTTAGTAACAAAAGTTAGGGTGTAATCAACTTTTCAGGTATTCAAAAAATAAAAAATACTATTTTAAAAAATATTATGGCAAATAAATTTGGTAATATAAAAATGATAATTAATTTTGTCCTGTTAAGAATAAAAATCAAGCAACACTTTAAACAAACGCTGAAATGGAAATAATAAACAATAATTAATGTTATCATCAACGATAATATCCCTAAAATTTTAATGCCGAAATCTTTTTTTTACAAAAAAGCAATTTCTCTCTACAACAAGACCATCCAACTTAGCCTAAGTACCAAAAATACATTTTGGTTTCTAAGGTCTATTTCAATTAAGAACTTATAAATTATAGTACTTTTAAAGAACTAAGATTGATACTTTGCTAAGTATGTAAAACGACAACTATATTGAACGACGTATCTGTGTATCTCTCTCTTCTGTTCTATTTCAGCTTTTTTTAGTTTTTCTTTTCCGTTTACTTATAATATACTATGTAGAAATTTACTTTTTTTAAGGATACTTGACGTGTCTTTAAAATACGTTTCA
>JAYUUR010000528.1:0-8195 GCA_043754475.1 Saprospiraceae bacterium
ATGATTGTATGATTGTATTATTTTCAAAAAAGAGTGCAAAAATAATCGTTTTTCTGAGGTTCTTTTATCTTAATGACATTTTAAGTATAAAAAGTAAAAACCCACAACTTGTACATAAAGTTGTGGGTTTTTTAAAATGAATTTAATCATTTTTTCACTCATCAATACCCAACTGCTTCAAAATAAAAGCATATTTCACAGCCACTTCACGTAGTTTTTCATACCGTCCGGAAGGTCCGGAATGTCCGGAATCAAACATACATCTATGAAGAATGGGATTTGTTCCTGTATTATTATCACGTAATTTATAAACCCATTTGGTCGGGCTATAATAAGGTACTTGCGTATCAAGCAAGGCACTATTGGTCAATATAGCAGGAAAATTCGTCTGTTTCACATTATCATAAGGTGACCAACCGAGCATATAATTGTATATTTCCTTATTTCGAGCATCTCCCCATTCGTCCCATTCAACGGTTGTTAAGGGTAAATCTAAATCAAAAGCATCTGTTATGGCATCTGTCCAAGGTAAATCAGGCGTCAAAACGCGCCATAAATCAGGTCGTTCATTCAAGGCAACTGTCAAAAGCATACCGCCTGCACTGATGCCATCTCCGCAGAGTTTATCTTTGGCGACATATTTATTTTCAATCAGATAATCGGCGCAATCTATAAAATCATTGAAGGTATTCTTCTTTTTATTGGTTTTTCCATCTTCATACCATTGCCGCCCAAGCTCTTGTCCTCCTCGTACATGCGCTATGGCATATACAAATCCCCTATCCAATAAACTAATTATTTCAGATGAAAATTCGGCTTCATAATTATACCCGTAAGCACCATAAGCGGTTAAAAGTAAGGGGTTTTTACCTTTTTGAGAAAACCTTCCTTTTTTATAAACAATCGAAACAGGCACCTCAACTCCATCGCGGGCTTTGACCCAAAGGCGTTTGGTTATATAATCTTTAGGGTCATAATTATCAATTTTATTTTGTGTTATGAGTGTTTTCTTTTGGGTTTTAATATCGTATCTAAAAGTTGAAACAGGCGTTTTCAAGGATTGATAATTGAAACGAATTGAATCCAAGTTTAAATTATCAAAATCCGCTACATAAAATTCAGTATTATATATGTCTTCTCCAAAATCAACACTTTGCGTTGCTTTCGTTTTCCTATCAATGATATTGATTTTAATCAAACCATTGACTCGATTTTGATAGACAATATAATCATCCAAGATTTCATATTTCAACAATAAAGACGAATCGCTGTGTGGAATGACATCCTTCCAATCTGACATATTGGGTTTGTCATTGCGAGCTATGAAGCCAACTGGTGCTTTTGATAATTTAAAGTTATTGGCTTTATAATTATTGAAAATATAAAATTCTTCGTTTGAATAATGATTGGCATAGTAAAGCAAATCCTTTTGACGAGGCTGAATAACTTTTCGGGTTAATTGGTTGGGCATGTCAGCATCTATACAGGCGACTTCTGTCGAATTCGTACTTTCAGATGTCAAGAATATATATTTTCTGCTACGTGACTTTGAAAGTGTCAACCAATAAGTATTATCTGTTTCTTCATAAACAATTATATCATCTTCAAAACGGCTACCCATTTCATGTTTCATAGTTCTATAACCTCGTTCAATCTTATCATTTTGTAGATAAAATAGCGTTTTACTGTCATTTGCCCAAAAGAAGCCATCGTTGTTGGTCAATCGTTCGCTTTTTTCGATGACTATATTGGTTTTCAAATCTTTGATATAGATTGTATAATTTCTATCGCCGACGGTATCCACTTGATAGGCAATAAAATTATTATCAGGGCTGATTTGAAATTGAGTGACTTTAAAAACAGTGAAGCCTTTCGCCATTTTATCTACATTCAAAATGATTTCTTCGGGGGCATTCCATGTCTCTTTTTTTCGACAATAAATGGGGTATTCACGTCCTGATTCTAAGCGGTTGTAATACCAATAGCCTCTACTTTTTATCGGCGCAGTTCTGACTGTATTCTGCGTTCGCCCCACTAATTCATTCAAAAGCGTTTGACGCAACCCCTCAGTATGAGCGAGCATTTTATCAGCATATCTATTTTCAGCTTTGAGGAGATTGATGACATTGGAGTCGTTGGCATTTTTCAACCAATAATAATCATCAATACGGGTATGATTGTGTTCAGTAAAAGTTTTAGGCTGCTTTTGAGCAACTGGTGGTTTTAAATCAGAAGAATATTTTTTGGGTAAACTATTACAACTGCTGAAAACCAATATCATAAGTACAATAAGGCACAAAGATTTTGATATAAAATCATTGTCAAAGTTGAGCTTAATGGTTTTGAGCATAATTCGGTGGAAAATTGTGAGTTCGATCGGAAATTAATACTTGTTTTATATTATCGGTTATTCTTACATTGAATTTAGGCGGTGCAAAAATCATTCATTTTTTTCATATTTTATATACCTTATACCATAATTCAGTCATTTTTATTGATTAATTAACATTAGGTTATATTTAAGCTTTTTTATTTTATTAAAATTCAAAAGCGATTGGATATGGCATTCAATCGCTTTTGTTGATACCCCTCAGTATTTTGAGATTAAAACAAAAGGTATTGGTCAAACAGAAAGCAAAAGTTCAATTTAAAAATAAAAAACGTATAGAGATTGATGATTACCTCTATACGTCTTAGCGTAGATTTTAATTTAAGTCAAGTAGTATTTTAATTCAAAATGATTGTTTCTTTAAATTTCTTACCTTCTTTAAAATCAATCATCAAATAGTAAGTACCACGAGGTAAATTAGCCACATTGAAATCAATTTTATTGCTGCTATTGAAATGATTGGTTCGACGAGCATCTTCTGCTGTAAATGACCTTTCTATTGAATTTCTTCCGTGACTTATTAATTTTACAGAAACCAAAGCTTGTTGACCCAATTCCTTTTCCATCTCAACTGAAATAATGTTTTGAGTTGGATTTGGAGATGCCATACGGTAAAAAGTGGTGACATTATATAGAAAGAACATCGTCGAATTGCTGCCACATCTATTTGTCGTATTCGCTTGAATTTGAACAAATGGATAGGCATAAGCATAAACACTTCTCCCACCTGGGCTCGACGGTATTGGAGTGATGCTACCGTTGTATGCGGCTATTTGATAACTAAAAGCTGCAGTTAATTCATCAGAATTAACACTTAGATAAGCAGGGTTTTGTATGTAGTTTGGATACTGCTGAGATTCCCCATCTACAGTAGCTGTTGAAAAAGTTGGAGCACCTGTAAATATAGTTTTTGATACAGATTTTTCAATTCCACAGCCATTTGATACAGTTAATGTCAAAACTCCTCTATCAATTCCGTTAGGCTGAATTTCAACAACAGTAGGTGTATAATTATATTTTGTTATTGAACCCGTAGTAGTCCATGTAAAATTTGTAGCACCTGTAGCAGCACCTTGGAATACGCCGAAATCGTTTGAACACATGAGTTCATTAGATCCTGAGATTGATGTTATTGTAGGTGTTCCAATTTGAGCAGCAGCTGACCTTGAAAAATCAATATGAAATTCTTTCTCAATCGTTCCATCACTTCTTTTTGCTAATATAGTTACTCTACCGTCATTTGAATTAGGCGTAATCGTTACAACATTTGAAGATGATGATGATGATGTTCCTGTCCAACCTGCTGGCAATCTTCCTTGATAGAGTATGGTTTGTGATGGACTTGTGACAGGCGGCGTAGTAGTAATGGTAAATGGCGCATTTCCGCAGGGTAGTTGAACTGTTGACCCACTAACATTTACAGAAGCTGGGCTACCATTTTGAACCGTTAACGAAGGAATTTCGCCAATGTGTTTCACAATAACATCTTTACTCACTAAAACTTGAAAGTCAGCTTGTCCTGATTTAGAATAGATAACTATTACTTGTATTTTCCTAATCGGATTGTTTGGCGTATTACTCCATTTAACTTTTGCTGTCGTACCTGTTTGGGTAAGTTCAGCATTATCATCATCGATTTTTACCCAACTCGGATTGCTCCTACTCCAGCCATTCGAAGTGTTATGAGTGCCATCGGTTTGAATATTGGCAAAATAAGAACTTTCAAATGGTGCGGGGTCAGTTAAAAAACATGCATTGCTGGAATTTGAGTTGTCACATTGAATCGTAATTATCTGACCAAAAGCAGAAAAAGCGAAAAAGAAAAAGAAAATATGGATATTGATTATTTTTTTCATTTTATTGTTTTTTAAAAGTGATAATTAAAAGATAACAGAGATAATGGACTAAACCCTAAATTATACGATGTGACTTTTGTAGGTATATTACTCGTCACTCCACTCCAGAAAGATTCTATAGATGTATCTGGCGGCAAAACCTTTTCAGCTTTAACAAGTCCCCAATCATATTCGAATAAAGTATTATTATTAATATTATAAAAAACACTCGCTTCAAAAGAAATTGAGATTCTTTGTGAAAATTCATATTGAAATACCAACGATTGCCTGACACCGTAGCTAAATACAGCATTATCCGTGTAATGGGCAATTGTTATGTATTCACCAGGTTTTGGACGCTGTTTTTCATAGATGAGACTTCCATCACTCATAGATTTGCCAAACTTATGAAAACCCAATAAAATGTCGGTTGCACCGCCCCAAAAGAAATTATTTTTATGTTTTCCGTACTGTACACCTACGAAACAATTTGCTTGCAAATTTTTATCTATCAAAGTATATTTATATTTCAAACTATACATTGTATCGAGATATACATAACGCCTATCATAATTATATTTTTCATCTCCTTGAGCATACAAAAAACTAAAACCCAATCTCAATTTGTTATTGCGAGAAATCTCTCTTTTTAAAATAATACTATAAGGGTCGTCCTTTAAAGTAAGGGGTCTCAAACCTAAGCCAAATTCCCATTTACTATTTTGAGAAAATGAAAAGGTTGTAGCAAAAATCAAGAGTACACATGTGTAGATGCCTTTAAATACTGAGGGGGTAAAGCTCGATGCAGAAGATAGTTTTTTCATCGTTTTAAAAAGTTTAAAATTTGAATAAGATGTTGAGATAAGGCAACAGTATGTTAGAGCGTATAGATGAACACATCTATCGCTTCATAAAGCACAAGCCTTAATCTCGTTAGTTATCGAAAAGATAGTTCTTATTTTGAACTTCGCCAACGATGATTTACACCATTCTCTACTCTATAAAAAGGCATTGGAGGCGGAAAAATGGCGCAATTATTAAAAATCATCGCCGAGCGTTCGTCGTTTAGCTAATTTTTTCATTACTTTTGATGATTAATTTTTGTTAATTAATAACTGCCGTCGCTTCAGGATCCAACTTTGGGCGGCGGTAGCTTTTTTTAGAAAAGTTCGGATGGCACAAAAGACCGAGCGCTATTGAGTTGCAACATCAATATCAAGATTCATTTCTCTTTCCTACTTGGAAAATGGAAAATGGAAAATGGAAAATGGAAAATGGAAAATTTTCAAGTCTGGTTTTCAATCATTTGTTTAATGTTTTAATTTAATAATTAAGGTCAACAGTTTTATGTTTATTACTGATAATACAAATGTATAACTAAAGTTTTACATTGTCAATGCTTGATGATTAATTTTATTAATCATCAAGCATTGGTCAATTTTTAAACAGATAAACTACTACTTTTAGTAGAGAGTTTTAGAGCATTAAAACTTACCACTTTCATCACTGCTACTTTCAATTGAAAACTTATTTAAAATTAAAACGGCGAATTCAAAGATGAATCCGCCGTTTTAGCTTATAAAAACTAATACTTATCACGCCGAGCAAGCCATACAATCCGGATCATCCAAACTACAAGCATTCGGGAAGTTTTGTTCCTCCAATAAATCCTGTGCTGTCGGTGTTTTGATAGCACTAAAATCTATTTTTACTTGATTCACATCTTCCAAAGTCAAGGTATTCGCTGACATTGCTCCTTGAGCCATGACGCCTGAATCGGCAGATGCAAAGCGTTGGTGTTTGGCTGAAAGCGTAAACTTAATTGGATCTACCGCTGGACGCGTTCTTAAATAATACATGCCTGTTTTCAAGCCTTTTTGCCATGCGTAGAAATGCATAGACGTCAATTTTGTAAACGTGGCGTTTTCCATGAAAAGATTCAGTGATTGCGATTGACAAATAAACGCGCCTCTATCCGCCGCCATGTCAATAATGGCTTTCATCGAAAGTTCCCACGATGTTTTATACAAATCCTTCAAAGTATCGGGTAATCCTTCTATGTTTTGAATAGAACCATTGGCTGCGATAATGATTTCACGCGTTTCTTCATTCCAAATACCTAAACGCACAAGGTCAGTCAGCAAATGTTTATTGACTACTATATGCTCGCCTGAAAGGGTTCTGCGTGTATAGATATTAGTTGTATAAGGTTCAAAACATTCATTATTGCCTAATATTTGAGAAGTTGAAGCGGTTGGCATAGGTGCTAATAACAACGAGTTACGCGCTCCTACTCTCATCACTTTTTCACGCAAAGCATTCCAATCCCAACGATTAGATGGTTTAATGCCCCACATATCGAACTGAAACTCGCCTTTACTGAGGGGGCTACCCTTGAACGTTTCGTAATGCCCCAACTTCTCTGCTAATTCAACGGATTCCGTCATGGCAGCAAAATACATGGTTTCAAATATATCTTTATTTAATTGACGCGCTTCTATCGAATCGAATGGAAAGCGCATCAAAATAAACGCATCCGCCAAACCTTGCACACCTAATCCAATCGGGCGATGGCGCATATTGGAATACCGCGCTTCTTCAACCGGATAATAATTAATATCAATTACCTTATTCAAGTTGCGGGTCGCTACACGAGTAATATCAAACAATTTATTGAAATTAAATTCACCCCGTTTTGCATCAACAAATTTCGGCAAAGACAATGACGCCAAATTACAAACCGCCACTTCATCCTTAGAAGTATATTCCATAATCTCGGTACAGAGGTTCGAGGAGCGAATAGTACCTAAATTCTTTTGATTGGACTTTTTATTCGCCGCATCTTTATACAATATATATGGTGTACCCGTTTCTATTTGCGATTCAAGGATTTTATGCCAAAGCTCACGGGCTTGAACCGTCTTGCGGGCTTTACCTTCGCGCTCATACCGATGATACAATTCATCAAACTCACCACCATACACATCATACAGTTTCTGCGCTTCGTTCGGACAGAACAACGACCACGCTTTATCGTCTTTTACTCGCTCCATAAACAAATCAGGAATCCACATGGCATAGAATAAATCCCGCGCGCGCATCTCTTCCTTACCATGATTCTTTTTTAATTCTAAAAATTCAAACACATCTGCGTGCCACGGTTCGAGGTAAACAGCGAAGGCTCCTTTCCTCTTCCCTCCTCCCTGATCAACGTAGCGTGCAGTATCATTAAACACGCGCAACATTGGAATAATGCCATTCGATTGTCCACCTGTACCCTTGATATATGAACCCGTTGCGCGAACATTATGAATAGACAAGCCAATACCGCCAGCAGATTGCGAAATTTTAGCACATCTTGAGAGTGTTTCAAAAATACCTGAAATAGAATCATCTGTCATAGACAATAAAAAGCAAGAAGATAACTGCGGCTTCGGCGTTCCGGCATTAAATAAGGTCGGTGTCGCATGAATAAACCATTTTTCCGACATCAAATTATAGGTTTCGATTGCCGCATTAATATCTTCTCCGTGAATACCGACGGATACACGCATAAATAACTGTTGCGGACGCTCCACTACTTTACCATTCATCCGCAACAAATAAGACCGCTCCAAAGTCTTGAACCCGAAGTAATCGAACTCATAATCACGGTCAAAAATGATAGCAGAATCAAATTTATCCTTGTGTTTTTGTACAATTTTATAGGTCTCCTCGCCTATCAATCCCGCTTTATCGCCTGTTTTAGGGTCAATATAGTGGTACAAATCCTTAATCGTTTTTGAAAAAGATTTGTCCGTATTTTTATGCAAGTTCGATACGGCAATCCGCGCTGCCAAAATCGCATAATCGGGATGTTGTGCTGCCATCGTTGCCGATGTTTCGGCGGCGAGGTTGTCAAGCTCGGTGGTCGTCACGCCATCGTACAAGCCCATAATGACTTTTTTGGCGATTTCCAACGGTTCCACAAG
>JAYUUR010000529.1:0-2772 GCA_043754475.1 Saprospiraceae bacterium
TCGAAACTTTTTTGAGCGACTATAAAGAAGTGGATGGTTTGATGATACCGCATACTATTGAGAATAAACTCAATGGTCAGACAGGTATGGTTATCAAAGCGGATAAAATAGAGCTTAATCTACAGCTTGATAAAACTATTTTCAGTTTGCCTAAAGAATAAGTCAAGGAAAATCAGAAATTTCTAATAAAAAAAAGGTTGTTGCTATTCAAAGCAACAACCTTTTTTTTCGTAAACATTCCAAAAGTTTAGAACTTTTGGAATGTTGTAACACATGATGAAGGATAAAAATTACCCCTCAGTATGATGCGGAACTGGAGTTCCGTGCTACATTAGTTTAACTTAAAAGGCACAACCAATTGAAATTCAGGTATAGTGGCTTTAAACATTTCACCATCTATCTGTCGGACAAAAAGATAATAGCCGTGCATTTTTCCCATTTCGGTAAAAAGATGCGACCAAGATACATATTGATGCGAGTCGCCTGCCGCAAGAATCGGCTGATGTCCAATCACCCCTTCGCCCTCTACTTCTCTTATCATACCATTGGAATCAATGATATACCAATGTCGCCTCATCAACTGAACGGTGTGTTCACTCAAATTTTGAATATAAATGCGATAAGCGAAGATGTATTTATTTTCAATCGGGCGGCTATATTCCTCCTGATAAAAAGTTTCAACGCTTACTTTGATGCCATTTGTAACGATAGTTTCCAAGTTCATGATAGTTATCGGACTTTATTGATTTGACAAATCTAACAAATGCAACAATAAAATTAATACTAAGTTCGGAGAAATTCAAATACCATTTTTTCAGCTTGGCTGAGTGCCTTTTCCAAATCATCATTCACGATTATTTTATTGAACTTATTTTCGTATGTCAACTCTTCCGTAGCGCGGGCAATCCGTTTGCGTAAGCTTTCAGGTGTTTCGGTTTTACGATTTTTTAGTCGTTCAAAAAGTATTTCTTTTGAAGGCGGTTTTATAAAAATAGATAAAGATTCGGTGGGATAAGCTTTTTGAATATTAGTAGCACCTTTTACATCCACATCAAAAATAATGCATTTGCCGAGCGACCAAAGCCTTTCTATCTCTAATTTCAAAGTGCCATAAAACTGATTTTCATACACTTGTTCGTACTCCAAAAATGCCCCCTCAGTAACAAGGCGTTTGAAATCATCTGTTGAAAAAAAGTAATAATCAACGCTGTCTGTTTCATGAGCTCTTTTCGCCCGATTAGTAGCTGACACGGAGAAAGCCAATTCATCAAATTTATCTAAAAGATGATGGACAATCGTTGTTTTGCCCGCGCCTGATGGCGCAGTAACTATGATTAACTTATTCATTAAACCAAATTAGCGATTAACTCTTTCATTTTTTCCAATTCATCTTTCATTTGTACGACCAAATGCTGAATTTCTGACGAATAGGCTTTTGAACCTAAAGTATTGATTTCGCGCCCAACTTCTTGAGTGATGAAATTAAGGGTTCTACCTTTTGATGTATTTTTTTTATCATCCAAAGTTTCTTTGAAATAGCGGCAATGCTGTTCGAGGCGCACCTTCTCTTCCGTGACGTCTATTTTTTCAAGGTAAAATAAGACTTCTTGTTCAAAACGGTTTTCATCCACGTTTTCTTTTCCTAAAAACTCTTCAAGATTTTGACGCAGCCGTTGGCGCAATTTGACAATCCGTTCTTTTTCAAAAGGTGCAATCGCTTTGAGCAAATTGAGGATATTGGCTACGCGGTCATACAAATCTTTCTCCATAGCACCCCCCTCAGTAAAACGGAATTTTTTGAAGTCTTCAAGCGCTTCTGCAAGCGTTTTCAGAGCAACTTCCCACTCTTCATCAGGCACTCCCTCTTCATCAGTGCCGACAATATTGGGCAAGCGCAAAATAGCGGAAAGTAAATCGTTGGCAGGCAAATCCAATTCGTGGGTCAGACCTTTCAATTCCTTGTAATATTTTCTGAAAAGCTCATGATTCAAGGCATAATCATCTTCACCTGTCAAAGATTTGATATTAATGGATACATCAATCTTCCCACGCTCAGCTTGATCCGTGAGGATTCGGCGAAGTTCTATTTCTTTAGCTTTATAATTATAAGGCATTTTGAAACGGATGTCCGTCATTTTAGAATTCAAAGCACGCACCTCAACGGTGATGCTTTTGTCGTCAAAAGTACGAGTTGCCCGTCCGTAACCGGTCATTGAAAGGAGCATATTACAACAGTTTATGATAAATGAAGCGCAAAGATAACAAAAGGTCTGTAAGTGTTACGAATTTGGCAGTTTCATCATTTTTTTGCGGAGAAAAAAATTTTTTTTGAAAAAAAATTACATAAAGTGTTGATAATCAATCAAATACCTGTATTTTCGTTTCACTATTCACGCATGAGACACTTTCGACCCTTTTATTAATCATTTTTTTTACTGAAAACTATCATTTTGTTAAATGAATGATGCATTAGCATACTTTCAGCGTGAGCCAATGCGAGTCAATTTTTTGTGTATTCTACATATGTGTTTAAAATGAATTTTAAAAATAAAATACAATTGTAAATTGGCTTAAAATTTGCCTTTTCTTTATAAAGTATTGATTTTCAAATATATAAAGCATTGAGAATTAATTTTTTTTAATAGTTTTTTGTCAAAAGCGCGGCAAATTTCTCATTTTTATTTTGATATAAAAAAACATTTGCTCAACTTTTTTTCAAAAAACTATTAAAAAAAATTAATTCTCAATGCTTTATATATTTGAAAATCAATA
>JAYUUR010000530.1:0-8189 GCA_043754475.1 Saprospiraceae bacterium
CCCTGCCCTTTAAGGGTTAGGAGAAAATGATAAATGAAATACAAATTATGAATGCTGCGAAATATTCATCATTTATCATTCATCTTTCATCATTAATTAATAAACCGATTATTTTACTCAAAGCAATTTCTTGACATGAGGAAGCCAATCCTACTTATTTTAATCTGTATCTCCTTGATTTCCAATACTTTAAATGCTCAAATGCGGACAAGTTTTTCAGAAAATCCTGAAGAGTTTTTGAAGCAATTGGGCGAATATGTTACCCTCAGCAAGCGGGCGGACATTGACAAAGTGTATAAGGATTTTGCCCTGCGTTTTCGCACTTTAAACGAAAAAGAAGTGCCGCGTGTGATGGCAACTTGCAACACCATGCTCACCAATAAACTGAACGCTATACCATATTATATGTCGTATATGCAAAGCGTTGTAGCTATTGAACCGACTACCAAAGACATTTCGCGTTTGGAGCAATGGAGCGATATTGTGGATGCCATGTTTAAAGATGTTCAGAATCGGCGATTTGAAAACGTGCGACAATATTTAGATTTTTCAAAAGACTTTTTGGATAAAAATGCCTTGTTCTTTGGCGATTTGAATATCAATTGGTTTTCAAACAGCAACGATTATACCTTTAAATATGAGAAAGGCACCCCCTCAGTAGAATGGCAAAAAACCAACCTGTCAGCCCGTTTTAAAACGGATTCGATTCAAATATTTGATACAAAAGGGTCTTATTTCCCAATAATCATGCAGTGGAAAGGCGTAGGCGGCAAAGTCACTTGGGAACGGTTTAAGGATGCCGACACTTATTGTATGCTCAATGATTTTGTGATAGAAGTAAGTAAAGGTTTTTATAGAGCTGAAAAGGCGAAATTGCACTATCCATTAATGTTTCCAGATAGAGATTTGGAAGGCAATTTTGAAGACAAGCTAACCGTGAAAAATGAAAAGATTGAAGGCTCTTACCCGCGCTTCGAATCTTTTGATAAAAACTTGAAAATCAATAACTTAGGTGGCAGTATTCAGTTTGAAGGCGGCTTTAAATTGCAAGGCACAACGGTTATCGGCTACGGTACGAGCGATCAAAAAGCCCGTTTGACGATGAACGATAAGAAACGAGGTACGCGCAATTTTAGAGCAGCAGCAGAGAATTTTTTGATTCGGAAAGGAGAAAATGTCATTGGGGAACAGGTCGAATCGGTTATTTATTTTGGTAAAGATTCTATCTATCACCCCTCAGTAAATTTGAAAATTGACATCGTCAAAGACCAATTAGTAGTCGAACGCGGTCAACGAGGTAGCGATAGGAATCCATTCTTCAATTCATTTACTCAAATGAATATTGATGTTGGAAAAATTAAATGGAATATAGAAAAAGATACATTAATCATCGGCGATAAATACCCGGGTTTTGGAGTGAATAATAACAATGCCATGTTTGAATCGCTCCAATTTTTCAGTGAGCCGGATTATCGCAAGTTTCAAAATATTTCAACTACGAACCCGATTTCGATCATTAAATTATACTCCGACGAAATTAAAAAACGGATTATCCCTGCCGATGATATCGCCAAACGCATCAACCCTAAAATGGATGCCACGATGATTCAAAGCTTGTTGTATGATTTGGTGGCGCAAGGTTTTATCAATTATAATATTGATAAACAAATGATTGAATTGAAAGATAAACTTTTCCATTATGCCGCTGCGAATCAGAAAAAAACGGACTATGATGTATTGCGCATTATTTCAGAAACCAAGAAGGAAAATGCGTTTTTCTCCTTAAAAGATACCTCAATTTTGACAAATGGCGTGAAAGGTGTTGAGTTAAGTGCGAAGCAAAAAGTCAGAATATTGCCGTCAAGAGAAGAATTAATCTTGAAACGCAATCGTGATTTTAATTTTGACGGGCGTTTATTCGCTGGTTTTGCTCTGTTTTATGGTCAAAAATACTATTTTGATTATGATAGATTTGAAGTCAGAACCGATTCAGCGCGGTATCTTGATTTGTATTTAAAAACAGGCGAAGACAAATTTGGTAGGCCAATAGCTTCAGGTATTAATTCCCGTTTAGAGCATTTGAAAGGTGTTTTATTGATAGATGCGCCCAATAATAAATCGGGTAGGGAAGACATCAAACTATTCCCATCTTTTCAAACTAAAGATTACTCATTTGTATATTATGATGCGCCTGAAATTCAAGATTCGGTCTATAAACGCGATTCTTTTTTCTTCAAATTGGATAAATTCAATTTGGATGGCATGGATAGTTTGACACGCAATGACTTGAAATTCAAAGGGCAAATGTACTCAGCCGATGTTTTCCCACCATTTAAAGAGACCCTTCTTTTACAAAAAGACAGTTCTTTAGGCTTTACAAATAAAACACCGGCTGGAGGGTATGGCACTTATCAATCAAAAGGCAATTTTAATGGAGAAGTGAGCCTGAGCAACAAAGGTTTTTTAGGAGTCGGAACAGTTAAATATCTGGATGCTTCGATTGAATCTAAAGACATAGTTTTTCATCCCAAGCTCATGCGAGCGAGTGCGAAAACCTTTGAACTCAAAGAAAGTCGTGAACGCAATGTACCGCAAGTGGTCGGTCCTGGCGTCGATATAAATTGGCGTCCCTACGCAGATAGTATGTATATGACGGCGCGAGATTCAGCTTTCAGATTTTTTAAAGATGGCAATTATACGCTCCGAAGTACCATTATCCTAACGCCCAGTGGCGTGAAAGGCAAGGGCACATTCGATTGGGATAAAGGAACTTTGGTATCTGAATTGTTCTCTTTCGGAACGCGCTCTGTTGCGGCTGATAGCATGAATATGAGTATTAGAGCTTTGGATAAAACCAATGCCGATACGGAGCAATTGGCATTTGATACAAAAAATATCAAAGGAAAAATTGATTTTGATGAACAAATCGGTCGTTTTAAAGCCAATTCAAATGATATTCAGACGTACATGCCGGGTATCAAATACAAAACTTCTATCAATGAATTTGATTGGAATTTAAAAGATGAGCAAATTATTTTTAAATCCGATGGGCGAGATGCGACTTTCCTTTGTGTAGATAAAGAGCAGGATTCATTGAATTATAATGGTAATAGAGCGACTTACGACCTCAAATCGAATGCCCTAAAAGTAGGTGGTGTCTCTTTTATTCGCACTTGCGATGCCTTTATTTACCCGCCCAGTGAAGTGGTGCAAGTAGAGTTAGGGGGCAAAATGACGACATTTACTGATGCTAAAATCGTCTGTGATACCATTACAAAACACCACGTTATCAATAAAGCGACGGTCACAGTGAAAGGTAAAAAGTTGTTTGAAGGCTCTGGTTTTTATGAATATAATATCGGTACTAAGCAACAAGAAATCAAATTTGACAACGTTGTCGGTCAAAGAATAGGCAAGGGGCAACGCAATGAAAAACGGACTGAAACCCGAGCCACAGGTGAAGTTACGCAAGAGAATGAATTTAAAATGGATGTTAAAACCACGTTTAAAGGCAAAATTTCCTTATTTTCAAACACTAAAAACCTGCAATTTGAAGGCTTCGGAAAATTAGATTTGGAGAACCTGCCTGATAAGCAATGGTTCAGCTTGAACTGTTTTGCAGATAAAAAGGATTTGGCTATTGTTTATAAAGCGCCTAAAAATGAAGGTGGCGAACCGCTTTTTACAGGCATTTATATCAGTAAAGAAAACAGTGTATCTTATCCAAGAGCCATGATGGCTTTGCATTATAGAGCTGACCGCCCGATTATTGATGTCAAAGGCATATTTAAATACAATCAAAAAAATGACGAATTGATATTTGGCGATTCATCAAAAATATTGAATGGTGCTGCTCAAGGGAATAAATTTGTTTTCAATAATAAAAATAGCACGGTCAATGCGGAAGGCAAATTGACCCTCGGTTCGGGATTGAAATACATTACCCTTGTTTCAGCGGGTCGGGCGAAAACAAGTTTTCTCAAACCCGATGTTGAAGCGACCGATACGACAGGCGTGAAAGGCACCCCCCTCAGTATAGATGCGATGACGGGCTTAAATATGATGATTCCTGAAAAACTTTTGAAAATTATGGCTGCCGATATTCAATCAGGCAGTTTCGACGCTTCGGATGTGGACTATAATAAAGATGATTTTGCAGAAAAATCTTTGACAGAATTTATTTCAGATAAAGATGATTATCAAAAAATCATTGCCAATATGAAAAATAAAACCCTTGATTTGACCGATAAATACAACAAGTTCAATATGTTTTTCGGTAAAATCCCGATGAAATGGAATCCTGAAACGCAGAGCTTCGTTTCGAATGTTAAAAGGGTTGACTTGAACAGTGTAGCGGGCATCAATATCAATAAACAAGTGACTGCATTTATTGAATTCAGAATGCCTTCCAACGAAGACGACCGGGTCTATATTTATTTGAAAACGGCCAATGATTATTTCTATTTCTTCGGCTATCAGCGCGGTATTTTGAGCATTACTTCCAACAATCAACGCATTACAGATGAGTTCAATAAAATAAAACCGAAAGAACGCATTTTGAAAATGCCCGATAATCAACCTTTTGAAATGCAATGGGTGGAAAATGGCACGGCTGAAATGTTCCTTCGTCGTGTGACGAATGCTCAGAAATAAATTCCGAAGGTCTTAGAATTAGACATTAAAAGCATAAAATGACTCGATTAGCACCTATTATCATGTTCGTTTATAGTCGCCCCGACCTGACGGAAAATACTTTGAACTCATTGGCTCAAAATAAAGAGGCTCAAAACTCAGACTTGTTTATCTTCGCCGATGGTGCCAAACCGACGGCTTCTGACACTCAAAAAGACAATATTAATAGGGTGCGGACGCTCATTGCTCAACGAACAGGCTTTAAATCAGTGACCATCAAAGCGGCTGAAAAAAATATGGGCTTGGCTAATTCTGTTATTGCAGGTGTGACTGAAATTGTCAACAAATACGGAAAAGTAATTGTTGTTGAAGATGATGTGTCTCTTTCGCCTTATTTTTTGAAATTTATGAATGAGGCTTTGAGTCTTTATGAGCAGGATGAAAAAGTGAGCGGCATCGGCAGTTGGAATTATTTCTTTTTACCGCCTGAAAATGCAGACAATTTTTTTCTCAGACATCCTGACACCATCGCTTGGGCAACTTTCAAAAGAGCTTGGGAAAAATTTAATCCCGATGCGGATTTTTTAATCAATGAAATTAAGAAAAAAGGCTTGACGAAAGCTTTCAATATGGAAAATTCGATTGATTTGATGAAAATGTTGCGTCGTCAAAAAGAAGGCAAAGTGGATAGTTGGGCAGTGCGTTGGACAGCTTCAGTTTTCCTTCAAAATATGCTTACGCTCTATCCGCAACGCTCGCTCTCTCGACATGAAGGACATACTGAGGGGACCCATTTCAGCAATGATGAAATGTCTTATGATAAAAGTTTGGAGCTAACTCAAGAGCCATTAATAATTAAAAAAAATCCAGCTATTGAAACGCCCGAAGCTGTCAATGCCTATATCCGTTTTCATAAAAAGCACCATAGTTTTTTGAATAAAGTTATAACTAAATTGAAGAGTTTCATATCCTAAATTTTATAAATAATTGGTAATCAATAATTTATAAAAATATCTTAATTTTAATTTAATATAAATACCTTGACCCAATATAAAAAAGTCCTCATTCTTTCACCGCATACCGACGACGGTGAATTTGGCTGCGGAGCCACCATCACCAAACTCATTGAAGACGGTTCAGAAGTCTATTACGCAGCGTTTTCAGCTTGCGAACAATCCGTTTTACCTGAATTTCCAAAGGATATTTTAACAAAAGAAGTCAAAGCGGCAACTCAGATTTTGGGCATCAAACCTGAAAATCTCATTCTTTTCAAATATGATGTTCGGACATTCAATTACCATCGACAAGCCATTTTAGATGATATTATCAAGTTGAAAAATGAGATTCAACCCGACCTCGTTTTCACCCCCTCAGTCAATGACATCCATCAAGATCATGCGACGATTTCAAATGAAGCAGTGCGGGCGTTCAAGTTCACATCTATATTGTGCTATGAATTGCCGTGGAATAATTTTAATTTTACAACAACTTGTTTTTTTAAGTTAAGTGAAAATCATGTTCTCAGTAAAGTCAATGCGCTCAAAGAATACAAATCGCAAGCACACCGTTCGTATGCCGATGAAGATTTTATACGCTCCCTCGCGCGCATTCGAGGCGTGCAGATAGGGGCGCAATATGCTGAGGTTTTTGAAATGGTTCGTTGGATTATAAAATAAAAAAATATGTGGACTGTTTTAATGACGGGCGCAGGCGCACCTGGCGGCATCGGAACGCTCAAATGCCTTAAAAAAGATAAAAATATCCGCTTATTTGTCGGTGACGCTAACCCTACGGCGAATGGTCGTTTTTTGAATAAAAGCCGATTCTTAACTTTAAAAAAAGCGACTGAACCTGACTTTATTCAGCATATTTTAGAGCTGTGTATAAAACATAAAATTCAAGTCATTCTACCCTTAGTCACTTTAGAACTGTTCCAATTTGCTGAAAACAAAGCACTATTTGAAGAAAATGGCATCAAAATCATCGTTTCCGATAAAAAATACCTCAATATTGCCAATAATAAAAGTCGACTTTATGAACATCTCTCTGCTCATAATATTTTGACCCCTCAGTATAAAGTCATTCAAGCGGGTGATCTGGATGAATTTTTAAAAGCCTTCTCAGATTTAGGATTTCCTAAAAAACCATTGTGCGTGAAGCCCTCCGTTTCAAATGGTAGCCGAGGCGTTCGGATTGTAGATGATTTGGTTGATAAATATGATTTGTTGTTTAATCATAAACCCAATTCGCTGTATATCTCTTTGGCTGAAATGACCGAAATACTGAGGGGTAAAGCGAAAGCCCCCCAACCCCCGGAGGGGGAGCTTCCGACGAGCAAACTCCCCCTTTGGGGGTCGGGGGGCTTGGGATTGGGCATATTTCCGGAACTACTCATTTCCGAAGTTTTGCCTTATGAAGAATATACGGTGGATACCATTGTGAATCATGGAAAACCAATCCTTATTTTACCACGCCTCAGAAAAAAAACAAATAATGGCATATCAGTAGAGGGGCAATTCATTGAAAATCAAGAAATTATAGATTACTGTTTTAAAATTTTGATTTCTTTGAACCTTCATGGACCCATCGGTATTCAAGTAAAAAAAGCGGAAGACGGGCGGTTTAAAATCCTCGAAATCAATCCGCGCATACAAGGCACAAGCGTGGCGGCAATGGGTTTGAGAATCAATTTGCCCTTGATTGCCGTTAAACAAGAGGTGAGTGAACCGTTTGATATTCCCCCGATACGGTGGGGCACTTCGTTTTCAAGGTATTATCAAGAAGTTTTTTATTAATTTAAAATGATGATTCAATTTCTATACGATTTATATTTTCGCTATTGGAAACGCTGGGGTTGGTTTGGCGATTATCCAGATTGGCAGTCGGCTAAAGCAGCTTGCATAGGCTATGATTCTGATGAAATTACACAGAAAGTGAGGGCATCGGCTTTGAAAGTTAAAAATGGAGAAGCGGCTTTTGAACGTGATTCGGTTTTATTTTTTGAAGAAGAAAATGATGAAAATCTCTTGAAATGCCTTGAAAAAGCGGCTAATTCGCTACAAAAATTAGAAAATACTGAGGGGGTGCTAAAAGTCATTGATTTTGGCGGCTCGCTCGGTAGCACTTATTTTCAACATCAAAAAGCATTGAAAAAATACCCGAATTTAATTTGGTGTGTCGTTGAACAATCGCATTTTGTAGAGATAGGCAAACGAGAATTTGAAACGGAAAATCTTTATTTTGAATATACTTTGCAAGAAGCCTTCAAGCGTTTCAATCCTAATTTTTTTCTCCTAAACAGTGTTTTGCAGTACATTGAGAAACCGTATGATTTGGTCAAAGAGGTGGAAAATTTAGAAATTCCTTATATTTTAATTCAGCGAACGCCCATGATTGACGACACTCAAGACCGAATAACGCAACAAATCGCACACCCCTCAGTATATAAGGCATCATATCCGAGTTGGGTGTTTGGGGAACAATATTTTAAATCAAAATTGACCAATTCGTGGATAATAGAGTGGGAGCAGCGTGAAAAATACGGACTCCATCATGCC
>JAYUUR010000531.1:0-2762 GCA_043754475.1 Saprospiraceae bacterium
TCTACGGCAGCCATTCATCATTCATCACTCATCACCCATTACCCATTACCCATCACCCATCACCCATCACCCATCACCCATTACCCATTACCCATCACCCATTACCCATTACCCATCACCCATCATCAGCCTCCCCTCAGTATAACGGCGAAATTCCTGATGGTAACAATGGTTTAGGCTTAATGCTCTTAGGTTTATCAGGCGACCAAATATTAGAGCCAGATATTTATAATACCTTGAAAATCAAAGCATTATCGGCAGTTCGCGGCACTGTTCAAGCCGATATTTTGAAAGAAGATCAAGCGCAAAACACTTGTATTTTCAGCACTGAATTTTCATTAAAACTCATGGGCGATGTGCAGCAATACTTCATTCAACATAATATACGCAATTTTTATTCGGTTTCTATTTCAGGTTATCACATAGCGGAGGCGGGGGCGAATCCCATTTCGCAATTGGCTTTCACACTCTCTAATGGCTTTACTTTCGTGGAATATTATGTTTCACGCGGGATGAATATTGATGATTTTGCCCCCAATTTATCCTTCTTTTTTTCCAATGGGGTTGACCCTGAGTATGCCGTCATTGGGCGCGTCGCAAGGCGAATTTGGGCAAAAGCCATGAAACATAAATACGGTGCCAACGAACGCAGTCAGCAACTCAAATACCATATCCAAACGTCGGGTCGCTCGCTCCACGCGCAGGAAATTGCGTTCAATGACATCCGCACAACCCTACAAGCGTTATATGCTATTTACGACAACTGTAACTCCTTGCATACCAACGCTTACGATGAAGCGATTACGACGCCAACCGAAGAATCGGTGCGCCGGGCGATGGCAATTCAATTGATTATTAACCATGAGTTGGGTTTGTCTAAAAATGAAAATCCGTTGCAAGGCGCATTCATTATTGAAGAATTAACGGATTTGGTCGAGGATGCTGTCTTACTGGAATTTGACCGTATTAATGAACGCGGCGGCGTTTTAGGTGCGATGGAAACCATGTATCAGCGCAGCAAAATACAAGAGGAAAGTATGCACTACGAAATGCTGAAACACACGGGCGAACTGCCCATTATCGGCGTCAATACTTTCCTCAGCAGTGAAGGCTCACCGACGAGTATTCCGCAAGAAATTATCCGAGCAGCGACTGATGAAAAGGATGCTCAAATCCAAACCCTCAACAATTTGAAGCAACGCACCCCCTCAGTATCAGAGCAAAAACTCAAGCATTTACAAGAGATTTGTATTCAAAATGGCAATATTTTCGAGGAATTAATGGAAACGGTGAAGTATTGCTCTTTGGGGCAGATTACTCATGCCCTGTATGAGGTGGGTGGGCAGTATCGAAGGAATATGTAACAAATAGGATTCAACTATTGAATTATGACGCATACCATTTTAATAGACTGTTCGGATGCCAAAGGCTTGGTGCATAAAGCAACGGGCGTTTTATACCACAACGATTTGAACGTCATTGCTAACTACGAATTTGTAGAAGACGAAACGCAACGCTTTTTCATGCGCACCGAAATAGAAGGCAAAATGAACGCCGAGCGCATTCACAACGGCTTGCAAGGCATTTTACCGGCTGATGCTCACATCCGAATTTCTGAAAAAAAGAAGAAAAAAGTCGTCATTTTAGTCACCAAAGAGCACCATTGCTTGGGGGAATTATTGGTGCGCAATCAGTTTGGTGAGTTGAATATTGAGGTTTTGGCAGTCATTGGCAACCATGAAATTTTGAGAAATTTTACTGAAAAATTTGATATTCCTTTTCATTTTATTTCTCATGAAAATAAAACAAGAGAACAGCATGAAACTGAAATTTTGAGTAAAATCAAGGAATTTTCGCTTGATTACCTCATTTTAGCCAAATATATGCGGATTCTTTCACCACAATTTGTTGATAATTTTAAAAATCGCATCATCAATATTCACCATTCATTTTTACCCGCTTTTATAGGTGCCAACCCTTATCGGCAAGCCTATGAAAGGGGTGTCAAAATCATCGGCGCAACAGCCCATTTTGTGAATAACAACCTCGACGAGGGACCAATCATCGTCCAAAATGTCATCCACATCGACCATACCCAATCTGCTTACGAAATGGCTCAAATGGGGCGCGACGTTGAAAAACTCGCCCTCGCCAAAGCCCTCAAACTCGTTTTTGAAGACCGCGTTTTCGTCAGTGGCAACAAGACAATCATATTTGAATAACGTATCGCAAAACTCCAGTTTCGGAAAAATTCATCATTCATCATTTATAATTCATCATTTTTTATAATTCATCATTAAATTTGACTTTCACACTCGAACATACCGACCCCCTCAGTAAAGCCCGTGCCGGAAGCATCCAAACGGCTCATGGCGTCATCGAAACGCCCATTTTTATGCCCGTTGGCACGCTCGGAACGGTCAAAGGCGTGCATACGCGCGAGTTGGAGGAGGACATCCAAGCGCAAATCATACTCGGAAATACCTACCATTTATACCTTCGTCCAGGTTTGGATATTATTCAAAAAGCAGGTGGTTTGCATAAATTTAATGGGTGGAATCGCCCGATTTTGACGGATTCAGGCGGTTATCAGGTCTATTCCTTAGCGCATCGTCGAAAAATAACGGAGGAAGGGGTCACTTTTGCTTCGCATATTGATGGCTCGAAGCATTTTTTCAGTCCCGAACGCGCTATTGACATTCAGCGCATCATCGGTGCAGATATTATCATGGCTTTTGACGAATGCACGCCGTACCCTTGCG
>JAYUUR010000532.1:0-8163 GCA_043754475.1 Saprospiraceae bacterium
AATCCTACCAATCCTAATTCAAATAATAATGAATAAAATATTCCATTCACTCTTTCAAAAATCATTTATTAAAATGAAAAAAATCATTTCTATTTTATCCATTCTCTTCTTTTTTGCAACAATGGTTCAGGCGCAAGAACCTAAAATGAAAAAAATTTTTAACGGTAAAAATCTTAAAGGTTGGAAAGCCCCTGAGAACAATGTTTGGTGGTCAGCTTCAAAAGGGATACTGTTTGTAAAAAGTACCCCTGAAAAGAAAGGCTCTATTTTATGGACTGAAAAGAGCTATGAAAACTTTGTTTTTCAAGCTGATTTTTTGATGGGTGATGGTGTAGTGGATTCGGGTATTTTCCTAAGGTCAGAAAATGACCAAATTCAAATTGGCATTTCAGGCTCTTTGAAACGAGATTTGACAGGCTCGCCTTATATTCCTAAACTCAAATATCCAGCAGAAGCAACCGCCGCAAAGGATGTTCTCAAGCCCAAAGATTGGAACACCATGAAAATTAAAGTCGTTGATAAAACATATACCGTATGGCTCAATGGCGTAGAAGTCATGACTTATGCTTCTGAAAGTATCCCTGCTTCGGGTCCGATTGGTATTCAATTGCATCCAGGCAATGAAATGTCTATCAGCTATAGAAATATCGTTTTGGCAAAGCTTTAATTCAATTAGACATTAGATAGAGAGAGGTTAGATATTAGATGGCTAAAACATTGGTTTTCAATAGATTATAAAACACACCCCCTCAGTATATCCTAATTTTGTACTCATTTAAATGGATTCATTGACACACATAGCTGTCGGTGCCTGCATGGGCGAAGCATTTGCAGGTAAAACCGTTGGTAGAAAAGCACTGCTATGGGGTGCTTTGGCGCAAAGCATACCCGATATTGATTTTTTAGCAGCTTTTTGGACGGATTCTGCGAGCAATCTTTTGGCGCATCGAGGATTTACCCATTCTTTTTTATTCACTATCATCGTCACGCCTTTCATGGCGATGATGGCTGAAAAGTGGCATCGTCCGCACAATATCTCCTTGCGGAAGTGGTTTTTCTTCTTCGGTTCAGTCATATTTGTCCATCTTTTTTTAGATGCTTTTAATAATTATGGTGTCGGTTGGTTTGAGCCGTTTAGTCATCAACGGGTTTCTTTTAATGTTATTTATGTGGCTGATCCGTTTTTCTCTGTTTGGTTAGCGATAGCATGTGTTGCTTTGATTTTATTAAATGCCCGCTCTCGAAAACTGAGGCAAGAGCAACAACCCAAAAGGCAATTTTGGTGGCGGTTTGGATTAGCACTCAGCGGTTTGTATCTGTTGTATTGTGTTTTTAATAAAATCAAAATAGATAGCGATGTCAGAGATATTTTGAAAAAACAAAACATCGTTTACACTCGTTATTTCACCACACCTGCGCCGCTTCAAAACTGGCTTTGGTATGTTGTAGCAGGCGATGATAAGGGTTATCATGTCGGTTATCGGTCATTATTTGATAGTAAAAAAGAGATTCCTTTTGAATATTTCCCACGACAAGACTCATTGCTCAATCCTATACAAGACCATGAAGAAGTGCAGAAACTCATCCGTTTCTCCCAACAATTTTATACAGTCGAGCAGTGGCAGGATACGCTGGTTTTCAATGATTTGCGCTTCGGGCAAATCATTGGTTGGCAAAATCCACAAGAGAAATTCGCTTTTCACTTTTTCTTACAACATCCCAACGACAATAAATTAGTGGTGCAACGGGGTCGGTTTGCCAAATGGGATGGAGCAGCAGCGAAGGCATTTTGGATGAGAATTAAAGGGAATTAAAGGGAATATTGCTTCAAAAACTGCCAAATACTGAGGGGTATCACTTTCAAGAATGATTATCAATTAAAGCAACAGTCAGTCAGCCTTTATGATGATTCAAGGGCAAAAATGCCGCTATTAACCTTTTCAATTCCGCTACTTGAGGTATGATACCTTGGCTCAACACTTGGTTGCGAATAACCAATGCTGGTGTTTGAATGATGTCATAGGCTATAATATCTTCCAAATTGGTTATTTCAACAATTTTAGCATCAATCATCATTGTATCAATGACTTGCCTCACGCGGTTTGCCAAAGCTTTCTGTTTAAGATCTTCAGTTCCTATAATTTTTATGTTCAGCATCACATTTCTTTTAATAAATTCTTAAATCGCATTTTACCAAGGGGGTATGAACAAGATTTAATATCAAAGTTAGTTGAATTGAATGAGTTGCTAAATGACCTGAATCACTCCCTCCTATAATACCTGTCATTGATACCCTATTACTCATGATTAATTCATCATCGCTCGCAATTTGTCAGGTTTCAAAACGCTGATACGCCCATCTTCTACTTCAATGAGTTTTTCAGTTCTAAAATCAGTGAGCGTACGGATGACAGTTTCTTTGGCTGTACCAGCTAAGGCGGCAATATCTTCACGTAGCATAGAAATAGGCGCATCACCATAGCGATTATGCAACAAAACGAGGGTATTGGCTACGCGTTTGCGAACAGAGCTGTATGCCAATTGCAATAATTGTTCTTCTTGTGAAGCTATATTACCAGCGAGCATTTTCACAAATTTAGCGGACACTTCGCGGCTACTATTCAAAAGGCTTTGAAAATCTTCTTTGGGCAACACAATCAATTCACAATCTTCTAAAGCCATTGCCGACTCGGTATAATGCCCACCGCTGAGTATTGCCATGTGACCAAAGAAATCTTTTTCGCCTAAAACATTGAGAATCAACTCTTTGCTATCTTCATTTGTTTTATACATTTTGACTTTACCCTTCTGAATGAAATACAAATAGCGCGGATTAGACCCCTCAGTATAAATCTCCGTTTTTTTCAAAAAAGAGCGTACTTCTCTATCAATTGTCAAAGTTTTTAAGGCTTCAACGGCTTTGGTTTCGTTGATAAAATGGTTGAAGTCGCGATTACCATTACCGCTGTGGTCAAACGATTTTTTAATTTTATCGGATTTTGCCAACCGCAATTCAATCACACTGAGCAACTCATTGGTCTCAAAAGGCTTTGTGATATAGTCATCAGCACCTAAGTTCATACCGTATCTGAAATCCGTTTTTTCAGCTTTAGCGGTCAGAAATATGAAAGGAATATCCGCCAGCATGGGCTTTTTATTGACAATGCTCAAAACGCCATAACCATCCAGTACGGGCATCATAACATCGCATAGAATTAAGTCGGGAACAATTTGTTCAGCTTTTTGAACGCCTTTTTTACCGTTTTCGGCTGTGTGTGCTTCATAACCTGCGAGGTCAAGTATCTCGGCGAGGTTTTCACGAATGTCATTGTTGTCTTCAATTATTAATATTTTTTTCATTGTTTCGTTGTTTATTAATTGTTTAATCATTGGTTTTCATTAAAGGGCAACGAATAGCCAATAACGATTAACGAATAGGAAAACTAATAGAAAATGTTGAACCTTTTCCGAGATGGCTTTCAAAATTAATTTCTCCCCCCATTGATTCGACATATCTTTTCACAATATGCAAGCCTAAGCCTGTGCCTTTTATAGCCATAGCATTTGAGGCTCTGAAAAAACGGTCGAACAAGTGAATTTGCTCTTCTTCAGGGATACCAATGCCTTTATCGGTAATGCTTACGATAAGTTTGTTTTTATTGATACTTATATCGCATATAATTTCAGTGCCTTCATCAGCATATTTTGAAGCATTTGAAATTAAATTGAAGAGAATGAGTTTGAGCAATTTTTTATCTAAATTGACTTCTACTTTTTGACCCGTATAGTGCAATTGAATGGTTTGTTGTTGTTTTAAATTATTTTTAACATCATCAATTGTTTCATCGCAAAATTCATGGATTTCAAAAATTTCAGGATTGACATCTACCCTACCCTCTTCCAAACGGCTGAGTGAGAGAAAATCATTCAAAATAGTGGTGAGTATTTCTACAGATGATTTTATTTTTTGAAAATGCCTCTGCCGTTTGTCTTGTTGCTCCTCTTTGACATATTGAATCATCAAACTTGCCGAAGAGAGGATGGTACTGAGGGGGGTGCGAAATTCGTGAGAAGCCATCGAAACGAAGCGACTTTTCAACATGCCCAACTCCTGCTCTTTGGTCAATGCCTTGCGCAATTCACTTTCTATCTTATTCAAAGCATGTTCCGCCGCTTTTCGCTCTTGGATTTCATATTGCAATTGTTGATTGGAGGATAAAAGTTTATTGACAACATCTGATAGTTTTTCCGTGCGCTCCGTAATCTTACCTTCCAAATCGTGATTGAGTTGACGCAATGCCGCTTCAGCTTTTTTCTGTTCAGTCATGTCATGCACAACGCCCGTAAACATGCGTTTTTCACCCAACTTAAACTCGCTGACAGCCAGCCAAAAAGGAAATATACCGCCATCTTTTTTTCTACCAGGCACTTCACGCCCGATACCTATTATTTTGCGCTCGCCCGTCTTCAAATAATTGAGCATATAGCCATCATGATTTTGCTTGTGCGGATTTGGCATCAGCATGGATACATTTTGACCCACCATCTCCCCCTCAGTATAGCCGAATATTTTACACGCCGCAGGATTCACTGACTCAATAATACCCTTGTCGTTGATGGCAATAATACCATCAACAGCCGTTTCGATGATGGCTTGTAAGCGCGATGCTACATCTATAATGGTTTCTTTGTTATTTTCTAAAGGCATTGTCTATAAAACGGCAAATGAGCAAATGATGGAATAACGTTAGTTACAAATATTAAGTTTATTTTTGAGTTTCCACTATTAAAACAGCTCCTTTTTGTAGGTTTTGTCAGAATAAATATGTTTTAACCAGATAGTATCACTATTTTCTATCAAACGTCTGTTGTAGCGAATGACAATCTTTGTTCCTATGGGTGCATAGTAATAAATCCGCCAAATATCGCCTTCGCGCGTGCCGATACAACCGTTTGAGTACGCCTTCCCCAATGTATTTTCATTGGTCGTGGCATGAATCAATTGCCCCCAACATTCGCCGTTCATGGTGGGTTCTATCCAAGGTAAAAAGGGCATCATAGTCATCTGGTTATCATCGCGTCGGGTTTGTGTAAATTTTTTATCATCCACCGGATTGATATAAAAATCTTTAAAATAATAGCCTGAGATTTCACCTACCCCCGTCTTTGTGCGAAGGCTTATGGACTTGTCTATAGAAGCTAAGTACCTTTTTTTATTTTGCCCGACTCGAATCGGAAACGTAAAAAGCGTATCACTGCTGCCTACAATTCGGAGTTTAAATTCAGGTATATTTATATCAATCCAAGTGTTTTGTTGTTGTTTTATAATCGAATCAGCTAAATATTCAGATGGCATATAAAGAGTATCGCCTTTTTTCAGAATGATTAATTTCTTTTGGTCAAATACTATTTCCCCACGCTCTTTTCTCTTGTAATAATCCGTTTCAACCAGAGAATCAATGAGCCAATTATTGGTTCGTACAAGCAAATGCTCTGTTAAATGGTAAGATACTGAGGGGGTATAGGCTTTCACAAGACTGTCTGTAAATCTAAAATACTTCCCTATTTCAACATTATAAGGCACAATAACCGTATCTGAGTATAAATTAGGCAACACTATCGAATCTTTTTGCACTGCACCCACTGTTTTTTCAGTAATACCCCCCTCAGTATTTTCAGCCCTCGGCGAATGCGTGCAGCTATTAAACAACCCGATGAGCAATATTAGTGAAAGAGTGATAATAAATGTCTGCATGGTCTTTGAATCATTGATAATGATGATAATCAACTAATAAAGACAAAAGTCTATTTTTTTGATATTAAACACATGGGGTAAGATCATCGCTCAAAATGATTTTTATCATCTAATACTTTTGTCCTTATTCATTTTTAAAAATTTTCGAAGCTATTTTGGATGATGCCTTTTTTATTTCCTCTATTATATCTTTCAAATTATTATCTACCGCATCTTTCTCTCCCTTCGGTTTTGCCTTGCTTGTTTTATACATATTTTTCATGTCAAAATGCTCAGTATCAAGTTTGGCTGGCACATCTTTGGCAGGTGACTCAGGTTCTCCAAAAATCTCCTCTGCCCTCTTCATTGCCTCCTTTTTGAATTGCTGAAGATAATACTTCATGTCCTCTCCTGCCTCATTATCGTAGCGAATTTCAAATTTTTTCTTCACGGCTTGGTTTAAATTTTTTGATTTTTTAAAAAAGTATTTAATAAAAAAATGACAACACCAACAATTATTTTATTTGATTTTCCTTTTGTTGTTGTTTAATCTTTTAAATTCCTTTTTAATCTTTTAGACCTCCATAACTCATTCATTATCAATTAGTTATACACTTTATTATAACTTTTTTGTGGTAAATCATAACTTTTTTGTGGCGACCTATAACTTTTTTGTGGCAAATCATAACTTTTTTGTGGCAAACTATAACTTTTTTGTGGCTGAAATTTGGAAACTTCATTTATTATAACTTTTTTGTGGCATATTGGGGAATAAAGACAGCTTAGTCCTTCTATTTACCCATTATAGCCACATTTTTGTTATAGTTAAATTTTGAATTTCGCATGGCTAAAGCTAAAAAATCAGTCAATTTAAAGAAAAAAGGGAAGATAGTTTCCCTCGTTCGGAAGTCCAATAACCTTATTGAGGCAAGGTACAATTTTGATGTTTGGGAAATGCGGCTTTTCCTAATTTTAATTAGCCACATACGGCGAGACGACCAAGACTTTGGTGAATACCGCATTTATTACAGCGATGTAGCCAAGACCTTTGGCTTAAATATGAAGCGTGGCTATGCCGAAATCAGAGACGCTGCTAAAAGACTTTTGGATAAAAAGTTTTATGTCGATAGTGTTGTGGATGGTTTTCAAAGGCAAAGTATTTATCACATCATCCGTAAAATCAGCATCCTGAAAGATGGTCAAGATGGCAAACCGGGTATTGAAAATCAAGAGTATATCGATGTCAAGATTGAAGATGAAATGAAACCGCTGCTGCTACAACTGCAAAGGAGTTTCACAACCTATGATTTTGACAATATCATCAATTTGGGTTTACATTCTATCCGTATTTATGAACTTTTAAAGCAATATGAATCCATCGGGCATCGGACTTTGAAATTTGAAGAAATGAAAAAGATGTTTGAATTGGAAGATAAATACCCTCTTTTCGCCAATTTTTATGCTAAAGTGATTGCCCCCTCAGTAAAAGAGATTAATGAACACACTGATTTGTTGGTAACGAAGGCTGAACAAATAAAAGAGGGTAAAAAAACACAGGCTATCCGCTTTGAGTTCAAAGTGCAGAAAAAGTTGAAAAATTATATTGAAATACCCAAGACGGAACAAGGCGTTATTGATTTTAACCAAAAACCCATTATACTCGAACCCAATTCGCCACTTGCTTCGGCTGTCAATGACGATAGATTCGCGAAGTTCTATTCTAAAGTGGTTGAAACTTTGGGTGTGACCCCCTCAGTATTTATTGAGTTAATTAAGGTTTATAAAGACGGACAGTTTGAACAGGCTATTCGCGTGACACATCGAGCGAAAATAGAAGGCATGATTAAGTCTAACATGCCCGGTTTCTTTGTTCAAGCCCTTAAAAATGGCTATACCGACCAAAAAGAAGAGCGCAAAAAGAAAGAAAAGAAAGAGGAAATTAAAAAGCAAATGCAAGAACAACTAAGCATTTTAGAGTCTGAAAAACAAGAGCATATTTTTGATAGAATCAGAGAACTCACGGCTTCAAACCCATCTTTGACCGATGAAGCCATTGAAACGCTTAAATTGACCGACGCCGGGAAAAAACTCATTCAAGAAGAAGAGTACCGCCTTGAAAGACCCCTTTTGATTGAAGATTTTAGGCAAATAAAAGCTTTGCGAACGATGGTGATTGATACACTTTTCATTAAAAATGTGTCATCTTTCTCAGATATTATCAGTGATTTCGATTATAAAGCCCAACAAATTAAAAATGGCGACATTTTTTAATTTTTTACCGATATGTTGCACCTCCAGTGCATTCTCAAGTAACAATTTTATAAAATTATAAAATCCAAAAATTATAAAACTATTATTTTATAAAATTACAAAACCCAAAAACTATAAAATTATTATTTTATAAAATTACAAAACCCAAAAACTATAAA
>JAYUUR010000533.1:0-8149 GCA_043754475.1 Saprospiraceae bacterium
CAACGGGAACCGGAACCCCAGCAAGAGACGCCGGAAGGGGAACCGTTACAGACACAAGCGAGTACGGAAACGCCCCAAGCGGAAACAGCCCAGAAGGGCAAGGATATATTCGCGGCAATATGGTAGAGGATAGCCCCGCTATCTTTACACCGTCAAGCGGTTTACCCCGTCCTTCTTTAGTGTCTATAGATGCCGCTATAGATGAAGCGGAAAAACGCAAACCGGGTAGACCTAAGGGTACGGGAACCGGTACTACCACGCGCCGTACTACAGCGAGTAGCGTAACAGAAGAAGCGATAGCGGCGGGCATAGAAACCTTATTCGGCGCATTGACACTGCTTAGGGGAAGTCACTTTGCCCTTGACCCTAACGCCGATCTATCGCTAATTACAGCCCCGGCTAAACGAATGTTAGACCGTCTACCGGCTGATACTCGCAAGAAGGTAGACACATTCACAGACCCCGCTATGCTACTCTTTGGCTTGCTAATGCTTGCTATGCCGGGGCTAACTTTTGAATTGGAAGGATTAAAACGTAATGGGAATGATGCAACGGCTAACGGGGAAACAGTCCCCAGCCTTACCCTTAGTGGAGGTATCCCCGGTAAAGCAACGGGTACAGCAAGCGTTTACCCTAATGGTAGACAGCAACCCCAAACTACTTCCTTTGGCGGGAATCCTCAAAGGTAGCATAGGGGCTATGGGAGACAGCGATATTGTGGAGATAATGGGCAAAATCAAACAGTTAGCCGATTACGTTCTAACGGGGCAGGAAGGCTAACACGATACGCCCTATAGCAATTAGCGCATATGTGCTAATTGCTATAGGGGTAAGCGTGTACCTAAGCATGAACCTTGATACACTCATTCCGAAACTTGGTAGTCGTTCTTTGCTTGCGGGTAAAACCGGCACGGGCAAAACTACGTTAGCGCGTTTCATTCTGTCTGACTTGCATTACAAACAGCGTGTCCCCTCCATTGTCATTATTGACCCCAAAGGTACATTTAAGTTTGACGGCATGATCATAGACGCTGTAGAAGAAGCCCAGACTAATCAAGCGGAACCGGTGCTAATCTATCGCCCTAACCCTGACAACAGCGTAAAAGATGATGTAGACGCATACGATAGGCTTCTTAAATGGATTTACCGTAGAGGTAACACGGTGCTTTATATAGATGAAGCATATGCCTTAGCACCGGACGGTATCACCTATCCTAATGCGATACGCCCCCTTTATACGCGGGGTAGAGAGTTTGGAGTAACGGTTATAGCCGCTACACAAAGACCCGTACATATACCGCGTGTAATGTACACAGAAGCCGAATACTTTTACTGTTTCGCCCTTAACGCTAAAAGCGATAGGGAACGTATAGCGGAAATGATAGGAGAAGAAGCCAAACAATCACCGGAAGGTTACGCCTTTTGGCATTACAGCCCAGACGTAAACACTCCACAATATCTAAGCCTTAACCTAAAAGGGGGTTAAAATGACTAACGCAAACAATCAAAGTACCCTACCTACAATCTATGGAGTAGAGTATCAGTCAGGAGTAGGAACAGTGACAGGAAGTACGATACCGCGTTTCGGCGGTGCAACCGAAACAGCAGATAAGACTAAGGCGGCAACGTCTACCGGACAAGTCTATAACGGGGTAGGTTCCGGCTACTCTTTTCTTAATGAACCGTTCGCGGTATGGCTTGGAATGATTCTTTTGCTTATGGCATTGAAGTTTCTAAGCGAATCACCTAAGACAAGCATTAACCCCGCTAAAATCGAGATAGGCGGTTACAATTGGCTTGCTGTTGGCGTGTCAGCCGCTACGTTCATTACCATTTTCAAAGTTATCTTTAACCGGTGGCAAGTACCCGGTTTGACAGAATACGCAAACGCCCTTTAAGGAGGGGCTACTAAACACTATGGGATTCAATCAAGCAACCCGGCAAGCCTTTGCCCAGATGAACCGTTTCGCGTTTGTGCCGAACGGTGTAGACAGTCAGCAGATTACACAAGTAGGATTCTTGGCTAAAATCCTCATTCCGATTACGCTAACCTTTACCACGATAGCAAACTTTGGCGGGGCTGTTATGGCTAACAAGGTAGCACCCCAACTTACCCCCTATCAATTGGTACGGCGTTTGGCGGTTCGCACGAATGAAGGCGCGGAAATATATAGCACGAGTGGAGAAGGGAACTACCTTCTACAGCGTCATATGCGTACCGGGTTTGATCCGCGCAACCCCCAGCCGTCCCCAGCGTCAACAATCCAAGCGGCACAATTGTTTAGCCTTCCTGATACGTATGCGCCTAATACGACTTACAAGATTAACTTTACGTTAGTCGTACCTATCGCTTGGGGTGAATCTTTGCTATCGGGTCTAATCCTCTTGCAAAACCCTACCACGCGCCTAACTACGGAACTTACTTGGGGAACCGTAGCCGACTTGTTTACAGTCAGTGGAGGGGGCGCGGGGGATAGTCTTATCACGGCTAACAGCGTACAAGTTACGAATAAGCCTATGATGGAGTTTTTCAACCTTCCCGCGTCTGACGCCGATTACCCGGATATGAGTATGGTACACGTCATTCTTGAAGACGAACAGTCTATCGGTAGCACTGGCGACTTTAACTATCGCCCCCCGCTTGGCAATATGATGCTACGGGTTATCCAAGAGTTTACTAACGGCGATACTCGCATGAACGCTACACAGTTTGAAAAGTTAGCCTTGACGTATGCCCAGACGCAACAAGCGTATGTAGTAACGCCCGAACAGCAAGCGTATATCCAAGCGTACCGCTTAGGCGGTTCACACTTGCCGGACGGCGTGTTTTCTTGGGATTTCACGTTTGGCGTAGGTATGCCGGAAGTGCCGAATACCCGCGATGTGATAGACACAAGCCGCTTAACTGACTTGTCTATCATTACGACTATAGCGCAAGGGGTGAACCTTCAAAACGCTAAGGTACGTACCATTCGTGAAATGTTAGCACCTATCGCCCGTTAAGGAGGGGCAAACAATGGGAGACAGTGTATTAAGCGGGGAAGGCGAAACGCCTAAGCAGTGTCCCCCTACGTTTGCGGAAGTCAGAAGCCTAACAGTAGACTTAGCGGCATTGATACTATGTGTCTTTGCCGCTACTATGCAAGCGTTTCACCCGGACGAATTGTATAAGTCTATGGTATATATCGCGCTTGGCTTCTTCACCAAAGAGGGGTACAAAAACTTGCAAGGAGGTACAAAGGCATGAATGACAAACAATTAACGGCTACGCTACTGCTGTTTGCTACGGCGTTTGTCTTTTGGCTTTACAATACGGGGCGTCTACAAAACGTGGTAGGGGAAATTACTAACCCTATCATAGCGAGTAGCGGGGGCATGAACTATAACGGGGGCTACAACGAAAATAGCCCTACCGGTAGTTTCGGTAGTGGAGGGGGCGCGGGGGATTTTGGCGGGGGCGGATTCGGCGCGAATAGCCCAGCCCCTATACCCTCCAAGTCTCTACCCGGCTTACCCGGTCTGACGCCTAAGTTCATGTTAAAACCGGCTAAACCGGTTATCAAACTTGACAACAAAGGGCGGATCATGCGAGACGAAAAAGGTAATCCTATCTTCACCGTCAGCAGTAACGGCGGGGCTGTGAACAGTACCGGCTTGGAGTATGTACCAACATTAAACGCTATCGTGACAAGCGGCAACGGGGTTATAAACTTCGGGGCGCGTTCTATCGGCACACTCGCAAGTGGGTTAGAAGGGCTACTTTCATAATGCCCGATAAACTGACGCCCTACGGCGATACCCGTATGCCGCATACGTCTTTTTGGGAATGGGCAGGGTTTGCAGTCTTAGGGCTGATAACTTTGTTTTTCGTACCCGGTCAGTCGCGTATGTTGGCTATGGTAGTTATCTTGCTTGGAGGGGGCGCATACATTTACATTACCAAAGGTAGCAACGGGCTTGCTAACTTGGGAAGTCAACTAACAGGAGGAAAAACAGATGGATAGAACTAAGGTTTTTAGCCTTGTCGTATTCGTGTTAGCCATATACTTTATATGGCGTCAGAAGGGGAACGTAACCGCATAATGAGTACAGTAGAAAAGATAGCGGCGGGTATGTTTGGACTAATCGCCCTATACCTGATTATCGCAAGCCGGGGCGATTTTAACCTAATCATAGGTACGTTAGGTAGTGCTGTTACGAAAGTAACAAAGACCTTGCAAGGAAGGTAAACCGAATGAGTACAGTAGAAAAAGTAGCCGCTTCAATGTTTAGCCTTATCATGCTTTACTTGATTGTGGCAAACGCAGAAGCCGTAAACAACATTATCAATGCCCTTAGTAAGAGTGTTGACAATCAAGTTATGGCTTTACAAGGAAGGTAGGAACCTATGACAGATGCAAGCCGCAAACCGTTAGCCCAGCAGGAAGGTTACTTACTCGCTAACGTATCCGGTGAACTTTGTCAATGCCCAAACAACATAACGCGATTAGAGGGGGGATACGGCATAGCCCCCTTTAATCCCGATGTAAGGGTAGCGGCAAACTACTATTTACCCTCCATACCGGAATTAGAACAGAAGGCGTTTGCTATGAAGAATGCGCGTAACGCCTTCCGTAACTTGGAGGTAACACCTAACCCGTTTACAGCCGCGTCAGTCAAACCCGAAACCGAACGTAGGTATACCGTGCTACCTACCCCGGCTATCGGATTGTTAGGAGTAACAAAGTACAATGAACTTTGAAGAAGTGGTAGACAACGTGAAGCAAAACCCCGCGCCTTATCTCATAGGCGCGGGGGTGATCGGCATAGTAGCCTTTGTAGCGAGTAAAGCCCCCAAGCCGGGTAGCACGTCTGGTAACAGTGGAGGGGGCTTGTCTTTTTCCGGTGGTACTCCACAAGGCAACGGTTCCTACGGTGGCAACGGCGGGGGCTATACTAACCCTCTCCAAGATTACCAAACTAAGTTAGCCCTTGACTTGGCACAAGCCAAAGGCATAAACGATATAGAACAGGGTAACAAAACGTCAGACCTAACAAGGTACAAAGACAAAAACGGATTCGATTTTGATATTACCCGTAGCCTTACTATCTTTGGAGAGGATAACCGGCAACGGCAAACTACCTTCAACAATGCGAGTAACAAGGACGTAGTAACCTTTAACGAGGGCGTCAGACAAACGCAAAGTGCTTTTAATCAAAACCTTGCTAAAGATGGTGCGCGTTTCAATGAAGGGCTACGACAAGAGGGGGCTACATTCGATACCGGTAACGCATTCGCACAAGGGCGAAACAATAACGCGCTAACAGATGAGTTAGGACGTGTGACAAACGCCCTCACATTCCAAGCGGGTAAGAATCAAAACAGCCTAACGAAACAAGCCGGGGAAAACGCTATCGCGCTAAATGACAAGGCGTTTGCGTCTAACCTATCCCAGCGTACTAAGGAGTTTGACTTCTTGTTTGCGCCGTTCGCGTCTAAAGGTAGAACCCCAGCCCCTAACACTCCAAACAGTAGCACCCCCGCTAATCTTGACGCCCTTGTTAAGTCAGCCGGTGACAGTGCCTATAATGCCGTGTTTCAAACCCCAGCCCGTAATACGTCCTTTGGCGGCATAGATCAGCAGATGCAAGCAAAGAAGGCGCGTAAGAATGCGGAAGATTCGATTAGAAACAGTTTTGCGAGTGGAGGGGGCGCAAACAATCCCCAGCCCTCTACCGTCTTTGGGAACCGTTTCGATACGTACTATGAAGCCCAGCAACGGGGAACCCGTGAAGATAGGACGTTTCAATTCCAAGCGGCGGATAAGGAATACGAGTACCAAAAGGGGCTTATCAATGAAGCCCGTAAGCCGCAAGGTTCACAATGCAAAAAGGTATTCGGGCTATTCGGCTGTGGTACGCAAGGGGCTGTAGAGGGTCTAAGCGATATAGCGAGCAACGCCGCGTCATACTTCACCGGGGGCGCGGTTTCATGGGCTAACAACGGCAACGGTGGAGGGGGTAATAACGGGGGCTTTAACTTTGATTTTGCGTCCATCTTTGGTAGACCTAAGCAGGGTCAAACAAATAGACCTTTGCCGAATGGTACAACGGTTAGCACACCCCCTTTTAACCCTAACCCGGTTTTTCAAAACGCATAGAAAGTAGGTAGCAGATGAATCTAAACAAGTGGCAACAATGGACGGTTAAGTACGTGTTAGGTACTAAAGCCGGTGAAGAAGTCATAGACTTCTTAGAGAGTGGAGTAAGGGTAGCATTTACCTATCTTGTTGCCGGTGACTTAAAGGGCTTCTACTATGCCTTACCCGTCAAAGTACGCGCCTTACTCGCTAAGGCGATTAAGGAGGTAGAAGCGTGAATATAGGTAAGCGGGGTGAAGCGGAAAACATAGAAGGGCATAGCAACGGTGTAGACTATATGGGCAGGGAAACCTACCCGCTACAGACAAACGCTATCGCGCCCAGCCCGATAAAGGACGTATCCCGCATAGAAATACTTAGCAAAATAGGGGGCGCGTCTATCGTGAATACCCCAGATGTTAAGCGAGTGCGCGATACCTTTGCGGGGGCTGATATGTACTTTCCTCTAAAGGAGGGGTAAGCGTGAATCCGTTAGATGTTATAGGGCTTATAGATGAAGTCAAGCAAACTAACCCGATACAACAAACTGACGTGATAACCCCTATGCCACAGACGGTACAGTTTTCAGTACCTAACCCTTCCCCTCTTGATATAGGGGCAGGGTTTGCGGGGATAGCACAAGGGGTAGCAGATGGCTTCAAAACGTCTGTTAAAGTGGTAGCGTGGTACACCGGTTTTGTACTTGTCTTTGTCGTACTATTGTACGTTGCTATCAGTGGAGGGACTGACACAGCCCCGGTAGTAACCTACGTTAAAGAGTTCCGCAAGAAGGGAAAAGCGAGTAATGGCTAATACACAAGCCTTTGGCGCATTGAATGATCCGCGATTTAGCAACGGTCTATTAGAGGGGCGTAGCGGTATGCCCCAAGATGCGGATAGCGCATTGAAACAGATAGCGTTAGATATTCGCGCTATCAAAAACGAGTACGTCAGCCCCAAGTTATTCAAAAAGATAAAGGGTAAAGAGTTAGAACCTAACCGCTTTAGCGTACCTATTCTGTCTGACGGTGTGGAGGTATGCCGCGTCTATCTCCAAGTATTCACGGTAGACGGCTTGCTTAACATATTCCTACGTAATAGCGCGTCAGATGGAGAGATACCCGATTTACGGGTAGGGTCTAACCCGTTCCCTACCATCATTCCTATACCCGGTATTCCTACTGATATTATCGTACAGAATGCGGGGCTTGTGAATGTAGACTACTCCATTATCTTATCAAGTGCGGCGGGGTAAGAAAAAATAGTTTAGCCCAGACACTCTAAACCCCTTGCAACAATTAGAAGATATGCTACAATGCGTACAGCGGTAAACGCTAAAGGGGTTTAGACTTATGGAAAACACTGCAAACGAATCACCGGAAATACTCGCTATCGCGGAAACGCTTAAAGCCGAGCGGGGGCGCAAACCTTCTACCGCGCCTAAGTTCACAGAAAAGAAAAAGATGTACGCTATCTATCTCACAGACGAAGAAGCCGCGTACCTTAATACGAACGGTCAAAACATGACAGGTAATGTAGTGAACGCTGTAGCCATGCTTAGAAAGTTTTTCCCTAAGGGATTCCAACTTTAGTAATGGCTAAAACTACTCCACAGTTTAACGAACGTCAAAGACAAGAAGCCGCTTATAACCTGCTTAAAGCGGCGGGGCAAAAGGTGAAGCCAAACTTTAACGATTACTTCACCCCAGACCCTAAGAAGGGTAACACCGGTACAGCCGGTAGAGGGCGTAACCGTTCGCTGATTAACCGCGCTAACAAGTTAGGTGTACTAACGAAAGTCAAGGATTACGATACTAAGGACAAGACTAAAAACGCTGTCTATGTAACGTATAGAACGGAAGTTCCCAAGATAGAGGTAGCAGATGCTTTAGATGTAGCGCGGGGCATGATCACGTTGTACGGGGGGCGTTTCAATAGGGCGCAAGTCTCCATGTTTGGGCTTGGGAATGGGCGATACCCCGTACCGCGAATGGTACACGGGTACTTTGCAGATTTAGCGTCAGCAGTCG
>JAYUUR010000534.1:0-8143 GCA_043754475.1 Saprospiraceae bacterium
TTTTTTACTGAGGGGCAACTTTTTTTTATTTAAATTGCATAAAATTTAAATTCAATATCCAATGCTCGACAAACTAAAGAAATCAATATCCAACGCAGGTGATGCCATAAAAGAACAAGCTGTCAATGTATCTGATGCGATAAAAGAACAGGCTGGCAACGTGACGGATGCCATCAAAGAAAAAACCTTTCTGCTCATTGAAGATTGGCTGACCATTTTTCCGAATCTGGAAAGTCATGGCTTGAAAATTTGATTCTTGAAAACAAAGGCAATCAACCACTCACCACCGTTTTCAAAGCCATCAAAATGACATATGAATGGCATAAAAAAACACGTACGAAAGGACGTTTCGATATTATATTATTGCAATTGTCGGTTAAAATTACGCCTGAAGTAAAGGTTTATTTGGGTACGCCGAAGCTGACTTAAAACTTCACCACCTTTTTCACAGTCACCGCATCACCTTTTTTTATCTGTAAATGATAAAAACCCTTAGGCAAATCGCTCAAATCCATCGAAATCAAAGCATTAGCGGCATATTTTTTAATCAAAACAGCTTTGCCTGAAATATCGATTAAAGAAATATGCGTTTCAGAGTCCCTATTATCTAAAGCGATTGTAATCGTATTTTCCGTAGGATTTGGGAAAATATTCACTTCAAAATCCTCTTGCGTAGAGGCGATACCTGTCGTAGAAAATCTAAAACGCGCCCAAACAGGGAAGTGGTCAGAGGTTGAATTGCTGTAATCGGGAACAAAACTCATGGTAGCAGCCGTTGCCACATTGGCACTATTCGGCACATAAAAAGCCGCCATCGGTTTGGTTGCAGAAATATGGTCAATCATATCATTAAACGAAGCCGTACTTTTTTTACCCGCAAGACTCAATGCTTTTGTAATCACCACATAATTGGTATCGTTCGCAAAATTAGCATACGAACTGGGCTGTCCTGCGGCGATAGATACATCCACATCATCATTGTAATCACCTGCCAATATCAACAAATCTTTAGTGTAAAGTGAATCCAAGTGCTTTTTGAGTGCGGTTACATCAGCTAAACGGCGATTATAATCTGCTATTGCCGCACCTGATTTAGCATGAATGCCTACCACACGGATTTTTTTCGTCACGTTATTAATCGTCGCATTTGCTGTAAACATGTAAGGCAATCGACCTGATGCCCAAAAACTGGAAGTGGGACTATTGAGTCTAAAATCTGCATTATTGGATAACAAGGCTTTACATTCGGCATTAATCGGCGAAATTGTAGTAGTATTATACACCACACAGACTTTTTGAGCCAAATCGGCAGCCGTTTCAGGCGTATCAAAAAAGTGAGAATAATATTGAGCAGAAAATTTGACATCATAGCCAACAGGCAATGATGCCCTCAATTTAGCCGTGTCGCAGACTTCTTGCAATACAATAATATCCAATTTCAATTTTTCTAAAATACATTTGACATTGGCTTGCTGCACAGCATCGTTCGTAGGGGCTTGCCTCAAATTGCCAAACCATTCTATATTCCATGTAGCCACATCCAAAGTTGTATTAAAATTAATGCTGCTATCAGGCACCACAATCGCCGTTGGGCTACAAGAAGCGGCTGAAATATCGCATTGCGTAGCTGCAAGTTTCAAGTCATTAGCTATACGAGGCAATAGTTGATAAGCCGTATTAAATACGTCGACTATACCCGTCATATTTTGAATCGTCTTGGGAATCGCCGTTCCCACCAAGGGATTTGCTGAACTATTGAGCCTCACTACACCCAAAATATTGGTACACGAAGCAATCGGATAATTTTGATTAAAAGCAAAATTGCCCGTATTATTAATAAATCCTGCACCATTGATAGTGACTAAACGCCCTTCATTTTCAGCCAATTTATCGAGCGTAATTACTGAGGGGGTCACGGGTTGATTGGTCTGTCCAGCTACCAGCGTTACTAACGTCGGGTCTAATATTTCTCTCTTGCCGCTGAAAGTTGCCATCGTACCCATTATTCGCACGGAGTCACCTATCTGCCAAGCAGGATAGATAGCCGTATTATTCGCAAACACGGCAATGCCGCCAGTTTTATCTTGAATATAGACCAATTTTCCACCGAATTGTGTTGTTACAGTCAGTCGCCCTTCAATGGTGACAACTGTATTATCCGCCAAACCCTTAGCTGTTGCGATGGGTGTAATGGCTGAAATCGGTGCAACAAGACCGCTCACTGCTACATTTTGAATAGCAGCACCTGTGCTTACATGAATGATATTACCTGTAAAATTGCCTTGTGCTACGCCTGTCAAACGGACATATACAGGTGTAGCAGCTACTGTTCCTCCCGTTTGATTCAGCGTCAAGGCAGATGCGAAACCTGTCGTTGCATTACTACTTACCGCAAAACCAATCGGTGCTGTAATGACAATATTCTCTGTTAAATTACTGCCTGTTATTGAGTAAGATTTAGTCGATGAAGGCGACCCCTCAGTCGTACTGAATCCTGAAAGCGAAGACGGTGTGACTGCGATTGTAGGAGTCGTTGCGGTAGAGTTACCTGCCGTCACTGTCAAATCGTCAATTCCAATACCATGATCGCTGCCTACATCATCGGCATCAAACCAACGAATCATAATTTCAGAACCATTCGGAATGGTCAAACCTGTAATTGTGAAGGAAATAGCTGTTTTATTAGGGGCAACATTGCCATCCAAAGCTGCGGCAGTAGCACCCACAACGGGGCTTGTAAAATCCAAATTCGTTACTTTTGTATAAGTAGAATCCGTTGGATTGATAGAAACAGAAGTGATGGGGGTCATTGAAATAGTGTATGAAAACTCCAATTTATGTGCATTGGTGTTGCCGCCGTTGCGCCATTGCTCGCCTGTGTAGCTGACCGTCAAAGCACTTAAATTAGCACTTGAAGTATTTTTCAAACGCAAACCCCAAGCATTTGTACCATTAGATGCAGAGCCAAGCCCACCCAAAGCCCTCTCTGTAGTCGTACCGAAGCTTTGCAAACCGCCGGAGTTGCTGAAACCGTTATTAGACCTTAAAGTCACGACACCTGCTACCGAGCGCGCAGCATACCAACTCTGAATGGTCGTATCATTTGCCCAAGTAGCCGTACCTGTTGAGATGAGGGCATCAAAATTTTGAGTATAAGTCGAATTACTTGTTGCGAGATTGACCTGAGAATATACCAAAGCAGGTAAAAAAAATGCGAGAAGAAGGAGTACTTTTTTCATAATTTAGGTTTGTTTTAAGCTATTCTATCCAATTACAAGTGTTTATTATTTGTTTGAATAGAATAACTTGGGTTGAGGATGAGTTTTATTTTTTGTTAAACAGTAAAAGTAAATATTTGAATTTAAATCCACAATTTTCTCTTGAAAAACATCAAAATACTGAGGGGTGTATCGTAAAAAAGGAAGCCGCTCAAAATTTGACTTTTGAGCGGCTTATATGAAAATAATGAGCATAAAATGTTGATAACCAACTATTTATCATTCATCATTAATGAGGATTACATATTCTTAATCACTTCATCACCAAATTCAGAACACTTTAATTTAGTAGCGCCTTCCATGAGACGTTCAAAATCGTAGGTCACGCGTTTGGCGATGATAGATTTTTCGATACCTTTTACGATGAGTTTTGCCGCAGCATCCCAACCCATATATTCAAGCATCATCACCGCTGAAAGCAAAACAGACGAAGGATTCACCACGTCTTTATCCGCATATTTAGGTGCAGTACCATGTGTCGCTTCAAAAATAGCATGACCTGTTACGTAGTTGATATTCGCACCTGGCGCGATACCGATACCACCGACTTGAGCTGCCAAAGCATCAGATAGGTAATCACCATTTAAATTCAAAGTAGCAATGACATCAAAATCCGTTGGGCGCGTCAATACTTGTTGCAAAGCGATATCAGCAATGGCATCTTTGACCAATACTTTACCTGCTGCCAATGCGTCTGCTTGCTCTTTATTGGCTGCTTCTTCGCCTTTTGCTGCTTTGGTTTTGTCGTAAGTTGTCCAAGTATAAACTTGATCACCAAATTCTTTTTCCACCAACGCATAAGCCCAATCGCGGAAGCCCCCCTCAGTAAATTTCATAATATTGCCCTTATGAACAATCGTCAAGCTCTTGCGCTTATGCAAAATAGCATATTCAATAGCCGATCGCACAAGGCGTTCAGTACCTGCTTTCGATACGGGTTTGATGCCGATACCCACCACTACATCACTGTCCGCATCTTTCAAACGCGCCGCTTTGTTATAGCTTTTTACTTTTTCCTTAGTACCAAAACGGATTTTATCAAAGCCTTTCGGGAAATTTTTCTTCAAAAATGCTAATACTTTTGCCGCATCTTCAGAGCCACCGGGCATTTCGATACCTGCATAAATATCCTCCGTATTTTCACGAAAAATAACCATATCCACCAATTCAGGATGCTTCACAGGCGAAGGCACGCCGTCGAAATAACGCACAGGACGCAAGCACACATACAAGTCCAAAATCTGACGCAACGCCACATTCAAAGAGCGAATGCCGCCGCCAATAGGCGTTGTCAAAGGACCTTTGATACCGATAAGGCACTCCCGAATCACATCAAGCGTCTCATCGGGCAACCAATTACCCGTTTTATTAAATGCTTTTTCGCCAGCAAAGACTTCTTGCCACACGATTTGCTTTTTGCCTTTGTAAGCTTTTTCTACCGCCGCATCAATCACGCGCACGGAAGCCCGCCAAATGTCGCGCCCAGTTCCGTCGCCCTCGATAAAAGGGACAATGGGGTCGTTAGGAACTTTGAGCTTACCGTTTTTAACTGTTATTTTAGAGCCAGTCATTAGTTATAAATGTATTTTAGTTCAAAAATATTTTTGTTTAAATAAAAAATTATATCGTCGAAATGAGTGCATTTTGACACGAAAGGCGAGCTAAAAAGCTGATTGTCAATGAGTTATATTTCACATAAAACCATCATTTCCCCTTTTTTGTCAAAAGCGGAACAAAATTAATAAACTAAATGTGTTAGGAAAGGAAATCCCGATTTTTTCGCTGTTTTAGATGATTTTTAATACGAAAGGGTGGAGCCCTCAACGTTTTCAACACCCCCTCAGTAGTAGCGGGTTTTTCGTCATAATCTTATCGCCCGTCTTGCTTCGCAAACACACGGCGCAACAAATCCGTCACGCGCTCACCTGTATTGGAGCGGATGGAAAGTTCCTTTTCAGCCACCATGGTAAACAAACCATTGAGGGCTTGCGTGGTGACATATTCATCGAGGCTTGGATTGACTTTTTTAATCAAGGGGAATTTGTTGTAAGTATTCACAGCATCGCCCCAATATTTACGCGCATCAAATTTATCAAGTGACGCAATGATAACCGGATTAAATTCAGCATAAAGTGCTTGATAAGTCGTGCGTTTCAAGTATTCAGTTGCTGCGTTTTTATCGCCCATCAAAATATTGAGCGCGTCTGAAATGGTCATTTGCTTGATGGCATTCACGAAAATAGGTTTAGCTTTCGCCGCCGCATCTTCTGCCCCAGAGTTGATTTTTTCTAAAATAATATCTTCCGCTTTATTAAAACCTGGGATGATTTTCAACCTATCGGTCACCTGACGGGCTTCAGGTGGCAAAAGAATTTTAAAAGCTGAGTTGAAATAACCCCCTTTTTGAGAAAGCACATCCGAGCCTTTGCCGATGCCCAATGTCAAGGCTTCTTTTAAGCCACCGCCAATATCTTCGTTGGTCAAGCCTTTTTCAAGGGCAGTAGTGGCTACCTGCTGAAGCACATCGCAGGCAGTGAAAGTGAAGGCGATGAGTAATAATATGAATGTCTTAGTCATTTTATTTAATTGAAAATTAAGTTAAATCTTATTTAAACGCCAAATAAAAAGAAAGTCACGTTAAGGCAATCATAAAGTTATCCTGCAAATTCTTCGTAGCATTTTCGGCACAAGCAGCCTTTAAATTGTGTTTTGAGCATTTCTAACGTTCGAGGATGTATTTTCTGTATCACTTCAATGCACCCACAAGAATTAGTAAGAGGGTCATAACAAATCACGGGTTTTTCGCATCTGCCACATTGTTTTATAAAATCGTGAAAGTCTTCTAACGATGACCATTCTACTCGCCCACCCATTGGCGGATTCAGCTTTTTTATTTTAATTTTTACTGAAAACATGGTCTTAAATTGAAATTTCAATGCAAGAAGTATACTTGCAAGCAACTGTTCAAGCAATTTATGCGGTGTTGCCATCTCAATTCGGCAAATCTCATAAACTGTTTCGTAATTGATTGTATTATCAATTTTATCAATTCCATGCTCATGGATAACCATAACTTTTGAAATATCAACTTTAATTTCAACATCCAAAATAAAATCATTTCCAATAATGCGCTCCTCTTCATAAAGTCCATGAAATGCTCTAAAATGCATACCCTCTAATGCGATAACTGCCATATTTTATAATTTATTTATATTATCTACTCTTTTTTCGTTACTTTTTTGAAACATTTAGTCTTAATAACCGATTCTAAATTTAAATGTAGAAATAATAATTTAAATATAATGATTGTTCAAACCAAATTAAGTGTTCAAGAAGAGATTGATTTATATAAAAAATTCAATCAAACCAATAGTGTCCGAATCATCCGTCAGATTACACGATACCTAACCCATGAAATCTCTGATCGACTTGAAAAAAGTGGACATACAGGATTGAGTGCAAGGCATTTAAGCGTATTTGAAAACGTAGATTTTGAAGGCACTAATATCGTCACTTTGGCTAACCGCGCCGGCGTCACCAAACAAGCCATGAGTAAACTTGTAAAAGAGGTCAATACTGAGGGGTACGTCAATGTCAAAACCGATCAAAGGGATTCAAGGGTGGTGATAGTATCCTTTTCAGAAAAAGGCATTGATTTTCTGAGAGATATGCGGAGAGAAATTCAACTCACAAAAGCACATTTAAATAATACTGGTATTATGAGCCAAGAAGAATCGACTAAGATGGTTAGTGGTTTGCAAAAATTGCTCACTTATCTTGAAAGTTCTTCTAATTAAAAATTCACATAGTACACATAGACTTTTTGTCATTTAGGAGGAATCTAAACTATGTGTCCTCGTATGTGTCATAAAAAAAAATATGTGTTAAAGAAAAAGCCATTCTGACAGCTCGGAATGGCTTTTTTACTGAGGGGGGCTACTTGTCACTATTCAGTGCTCACCTTTTTCCCTTTAGCCTTCCACGCAGACATACCGCCCTGCAAATCATAAATCATTTTGAAGCCCAATTGAGTCAGTATCGTCGAAGCCTTGCCGCTTCTACCTCCTACCCCACAATAAACAGCAATGGCTTTAGATTTATCTAATTTTTCCATTTGATTTTTAAAATCCGCAGCATAAAAATTGATATTTTTGGCATTTGTGATATGCCCTGCTTTGTATTCATCGGGCGTCCGCACGTCTATGAGTTGCACATCTGCCTTCAAAGCCTTGGCTTCAAAATCATCCGGTGCAAGAACTGTAGTCGCTTGATCAGCTTGTTGTGCAGTTGATTCGTGGCAATTGCTCAGTGAAAAAACCAATGAGAGAAATAGAATTTTTGAAATGAATGTTATTTTTTTCATCGTTGATATTTAAAAATGAAATCAAATTTAGATAAATTATTCAAAAGCAAACGCCTTCAATAGGGATATTATGATTTCAAAGTGTCTTTATTTCACATTTATTCGTGCCAGCCTTGCTGCGGATATTTACCTCAATTTGGGAAGGTGAAAAGGGATTAAAAAATTTACTTCTTTTTCCCAGCCAACTTTTCTTCTTCTTCATGTGCCTCACTCAAAGCAATCGCAATCGCCTGTTTACGGTCAGTGACTATAATATCGCTTTTGCCTGAGTGCAATTCGCCTTCTTTAAATTCGTGCATCACTTCTTCAACTTTGTCTTGACCTTGAGGTGACAATTTTCTGGATGATTTTTTAACTTTTTTCATGATTATTTATTTTAAAAGAATTAAAAAATAAAGTGAAAGACTACACTACATGACAATTTTGGGGACAGGAATAAAAAGGGATAAAATAAAATAAGAAGGCATAGATTTGAGGTATCGAATCACAAACAAGCCTTCTT
>JAYUUR010000535.1:0-2752 GCA_043754475.1 Saprospiraceae bacterium
ATTTGCTCATTGCCTTTCGCCATAAAGTCCACCAAAAGAGCCACTGATGTGAGTTGATTCTCAACCGCTTTTTTACTGACATCTTTTTGAATGGTAGCGATTCTGCCCCCGTTCACATTGTTTGTGAGAGCGGTGGCGTAAGCATCGTAGCATCTTTTCAATTCTGCTACGTCTTCGCTGAGGCTGGCAAATTGTGGGGCAGCAGTCATCAAAGTGATGACGTTGTTGGTGTAGGTAGCAAGTCCATCTTGCGACAGCTTTTTAAAAGCTGTGATTTTGACTAAGAGCATTTTTTTAAAATTTTTGAATAGTTATTGGAAATATTTTCCAATCTAATAAATTCAAAAAAAATACCATACCTGTTAAATATTTTAAGTTTAATAATATAAATTATTGTATGAATACGTTTTGTGAGAATACGGTATCAATCATTTAGAATAAATATTTAACGCTGTTCATCCGCCTCTCAATTTCTGAAACCCCACACACCCTTTTCTCTATTGCCCAAACTTTTTGCGCATCGGAAAAATGTTCATTCACTTATGCGCCAACTCTATTCCCATCGGAAAAATGTTCACGCACTTATGCGCCAACTTTTTTCGCATCGGAAAAATGTTCATTCCAATGTGCCCAAACTTTTTTCGCATCGGAAAAATATTCATGCACTTGTGCGCCAACTTTATTCGCATCGGAAAATATTCATGTGCATGTGCGCCAATTTTTTTCACATCGGAAAAATATTCATGTGCATGTGCGCCAATTTTATTCGCATCGGAAAAATGTTCATGTGCATGTGCGCCAACTTTTTTCGCATCGGCAAAATGTTCGCTCCCATGTGCGCCAACTTTTTTCGCATCGGAAAAATGTTCGCTCCAATGTGCGCCAACTTTTTTCACATCGGAAAAATATTCAAGCACTTGCCTGCGCTCTATTTAGACCGCCTCCAATATGGTTATCCAATCATTGAAACGGGGGCATTTAGCTCGAATTTTAGGCAAACCGATAGCTTCGGCTAAGATAGAGCCATAGACGGGTTTGTTGTAGCCAATAATCAAGCTTTGTAATCTTTTAGAAGGAGCCGTTGTTTTGCCATCGTTGATGAGTTCAGGATTAGGATAGTCATTTATAGTTTTGACTAATTCTTCATAGTTTTTAAATTCATTGGGAGCGATTTGACTTTTAAAAACATCAATATTGTTAAAAAGCAAGCCTTCAAACTCGTGCAGTTGGATATAAGGAATAAAACGATAATTATGAGAGGCATCTATCAACTCTTTCATAGATTGTTCTAAAAAAGAAAGTCTATGATTTTTATCTACAACGGCTTTAGCTTCATCCCATTTTGGAAATTTAAGTTTCCCATTAATGCCGTAATAATCAATAAGCGTAGTGACAAAAGCAGTCGGGTCTTGCTTTAAATGATTATCAATTTGTTTTTTCAATGATTCCCAAGAGACGATGCCACCACCGGATTTTTTAATCGTGGGATATTCAATCAATATATCTTGACGCAAAAAATGAGGTTGCAAAACATCTTTGCAAAACTCTTGCTCTGTTTCACCTTCATTAACGATGATTATTCTTTTCATACTTTTGGGCATTTCAGGGTTGTCCTTCGGTTATAATATTTCTTTTCCATAAATCCCCCAAAGAATAATCCGTGAGCCAAATATCCAAATCTTCTTGTTTCAATCTATTAAAAACGGATTCACCATTGTGTTGGTCAACAGCAATAATATCATCAGGATTGAAATAACTCATTAAGTCAGTGGATTGTGTAGCAACAATTACCTGTGTACCTTTAGCCGCAACACTCTGAATCATACCCGCTAATTTTGAAATAGCGAAGGGGTGAAGCCCTAATTCGGGTTCATCAATAATCAATGTTTGAGGCAAATTAGGCTGCATAAACAATACCGTCAATGCTATAAAACGGATAGTGCCATCTGATAAATCCGCTGCACCATAAACTGTTGAACTGTATTTATCCTGCCATTGTAAACGCAGATACCCCTCAGTATTGGACTGGAAAAAGAAGTCGGAAAAGTATGGAGCGATGCTTTGAATGACTTTAATAATGCGATTGTAAACAATAGGATTTGAAAATTGTATATTAAAAAGAAAAGCTGCAAGATTATCTCCTTTTTCATAGAGAAAATTTACATCATTAGGGAAAAGGCTTAATTTATTGAAAGGGGAATTTTTACCTGTATCGTGAAAATGGTATTTTTTTAAACCTTCTAAATAAAAACGTACATATCTTGCCCTGTAATTATCACTTTGTTTAATTTCAGCTAATTTATTTTTTGAAGCAATATTTCTTCCTTTATCTTTTTCATATATTAGGTATTCATTGATAAAAATTAACCCGTCTGTTCCTTTTTCTAAAGTAAAAGAATAACCATTAATTTCGTTATTAAAAGATAAATTCGCTTCGATTTGTTGAGTGACTTTAGAGCTATGATGTAAAAACTTATCCTCCCCACCATTTAAACCCACGTAATCAGGCAATTTGCGCTCATACAAATTATAGAGAAACTCAAAAAAGGATAAGAAATTAGATTTGCCTGAGCCATTCGCCCCTATCAAAATATTGATAGGACGCAATTCTACTTTTGCATCTTTAATAGATTTATAGCCTTTGATGTGGATGTAATCCATAATTTGAGAATCAATTTAAGGTTTCATAAGCTGAGTACCATTTTGCAAATGTAGTTAATTTTTGATTCCGTTTAAGACATAAACCAGTTTA
>JAYUUR010000536.1:0-2745 GCA_043754475.1 Saprospiraceae bacterium
TGGTGTTTCGGGCACACTCAAATTGTCGTGGAAAGCCGTTGCTGGTTCTATCAATTATTGCATCGAAAGCATGTCTAAAACAGACCCTGTTTGGAAAAATGGTCTTTTCAGCACGCGCAAGGATGTATTGCTCACCGATTTAGAACCCGGCTCTTATGTCACGTATCGGGTGCGGGCGGTTGGTCGCAGCGGAAAAGTGACTGGCTGGTCAACAGAAATCAGTAGTTGGGTGAGATGAGATAGTGAAAAACTAATAGTGAAAAGTGAAAAGTGAAAAAAAATACGGCAACTTTCCCCATGAAAGCTGCCGTATTTTTTTTGATTTAGTTTAGTTTAAATTGGTGTCCTTTCAACTTCGTTCTGCTTCGCGCAATATGTTATTGGCGTAATCGAGAATAGTTGTGTCTTTGATACTGACGATGCCCCCATCGGGACCAGGTTCTAAATGCCAATCGGAAGTCGAACCTTTGAATTTTAAAGCCCCAAAATAGTTACGAACGTCTTGTTCGTCTTTATTGAGTTCTTTTGCAATGCGGCTGATGCTGCCGTGCGGGAGACTGTGCTTGATTCTCCTCAATTCCTCGAAAGTAATGTTCATTGTGAGCGATTTTGGTTAGATAATATGGTTTGAGTAGAAACTACATTAATTAATAAGTTAATGTAAAGTTAATTCAAGTTTTTTTACTACCAAATAATTTATAAACTTTTTTTAAAATTTGTGAAAAAATGTTTTTTATAAAATTTTGACTCAATGATTGATTCAAATGTAAGAATTATATTTTTAAATAAAAACTTATTTCCAATAAAAAAATGGTCATTAACATTTTTTTACAAATTCAATAAAAACGCCATAGTGTCTTCTCCATCGGCATAGTCAGATAGGGTGGGTTTTTGCGCTTCTCCAAAATTAAAAGTTGGCAAATTGGCAATTGTGGCTTTGGCAACTATGCATTGTATTTCTTCCTGTAACGTTTTCAACTTCGCGGACAGTGTTTTATAATTGTCATAATATTCGTAATAAACCATCGCAATGGGTGAGGCAATGGCGTCATTTTCAATCATCATCAAGCAGCCGTTGGAATGGTATTTTATTTTATTCAGAATGACAATGGTGAATTGATAATCGAAATTATTTTTATATTTATCATGCAATACCAACTCTTTAAACTCATGAATCACCTCCAAAAGGGGTTCAAAATGATACCCTCGCGGCACATATATTTTAGAAACATTGCGACAACCCAAACCAAAGTAAGTAAATATATCTTCTCCTAAATGTCTAAAATCTTCAACCGATTCATCCCCCCTCAGTACAGCCACTGCATTTCTATTTTTACGGATAATATGCGGATATTTTCCAAAATATGCTTCAAAATACCTCGATGAATTGTTGCTGCCCGTAGCTATCACAGCGTCAAAATCTTTCATGGCACCTTCAACTATTTCAAAACTTGCTCCGCAAGAGGGGTTAATCTCTATCAAATTTTGAATTAAAAACGGCATTAAATATGGGTCTTTATCCGATAATTTAATTTTAGCTTTATGACCTGCTACGAATACGCACAGCAAGTCATGGAAGCCCACAAGCGGTATATTGCCAGCTAAAACCAAACTAATTGTTTTGAAATTAGTCTCATCTATATTAGGGAAGTTGTATGAATCCACCCATTTTTCAAGCAATTCTCTTGAGAGGAAGTTGTCACGGATGGCATTAATGGCTTTCCATTGGTTTTCGACGGTCAACCAAGCATTTTTATGAGCCGTTTTGCGAATCGCCGTTTGGAGGGCTTCGTTGTCGGGATTGAGTTCTTTACCGAGTTGAATCAGGGCTTCAAGACGTTCTTTTAATAGCATCCATCATTTTTTTAATTTTTTCGCTACCGAGTTTGTTCATCGTATCAATATTTTGAGCAGGAATATCGCCGACTTCAGGAAATGCTTCAATGGCACGCTCAACGCTGTCTTCTCTCAAAATATGCAAAATGGGGTAGGGCGACCGATTTGTATAATTCTCAACATCGCTGGGCAGTGTTTCCTCGAATTGATAATCGGGATGGAACGACGCTATTTGAAAAACACCTTCAAACTTTATTTGTTCAACCACATATTCCACAACGCCGATATAATCCAAATAATCATCAAATTCTTTCAAAGCATCGCATAAAATGATTAAAGTTGTCTCACATACTGAGGGGGTCGTTATATCCATATATTCCAACTCGCGCACGACGGTTTCAGTCAATAATTCAAGATTATCGCCTTCAAAAGCTACATATTTTATTTTGCCAGTGCGGTAAGGATGCCGAGCGAATGGACATAAATTGAGACCGAGAACAAACGTTTCAATCCAATCCTTCGTTATCTTAATAATTTTATCGTTTTGATTCATCGCGCAAAGGTAAATATTTAGTGATGAGTATGGACTCTTGCATAGTTTTTTTTAGGTAATGTCTTTAAAATGGTGAATATTCTTTAACAAGGTTTAATTTTGTGCTATTGAATGTTTTTAATGACGTTTGCCCCCCCAACCCCCAAGGGGGAGCCATTTGGAATAAAGTGAACGAATAGCATTTTTGACATTTATTAAAGTAATTAATAACATTAAAGAACAATTTTTCAACTACTTCCGAATGGCTCCCCCTTGGGGCAGGGTTGATTGGTTCTAAAAAGGTGCAGAGCACCATAATATTTGTAGCAAATTTTATTCGGATTCGTTAAGGTGCAGCGCACCGTAACCTAATAATA
>JAYUUR010000537.1:0-2744 GCA_043754475.1 Saprospiraceae bacterium
TGATATTAAGGTGGGCGAAAAAATGGACGTGGATTTTATGATTGAAATCCTCGTCGAATATGGCTTTGAGCGCACTGAATTTGTCTATGAACCCGGGCAGTTTTCGATTCGTGGCGGCATTGTGGATGTCTATTCTTATGGCAACGAACTGCCTTATCGCATCGAATTATTTGATGTGGAGGTGGAAAGTATTCGCACTTTCGACCCAACCACGCAGCTTTCACAGCAGCGCATTTTGAAAATAAGCATCGTTCCGAATATCAATACTCGTTTTCAACAAAATCAAAAAGCCTCTCTTTTTAGAATATTGAAACCCAACACGTCTATTTGGATTCGAGATACGCAGCACCTTTTGGATAGATTGCAAATGTGCTTTGAACGTGCTGAAGATTTTGCTTCTAAATTGACGTATGAAAAAGATGAAGAGCTAAAAGAAATTTTTAGAGACCGCGCTTTTATTCGCCCATTTGAAGTCATAGATGATGTGGAGGCTTTGAACCTCGTGATACTGAGGGGTATTATTTCAAGTGATTTTAAGCGTCAAAATTTTGAAACCATTGAATTTAAATCAAAACCGCAGCCCAGTTTTAATAAAAATTTCAATCTTCTTATTTCAAATCTGCATGAAAATGACAGTAGCCGCTTGAAAAATTATCTTTTTACGGATAATGAAAAGCAGATGCAACGTTTATTTTCAATTTTTAAAGATTTGGGTGCGAAGGTAAAAGTAGAGCCGGTTTATAAAGCCATTCATCAAGGTTTTATTGACCACGATTTGCACATCGCTTGCTATACTGACCATCAGATTTTTGAACGCTATCACCGTTTTCGCTTGCGTCCGGGCTTTTCAAAAGAACAAGCCTTAAATATGCGTTTGCTGAAAGAGTTGACATCGGGCGATTTCGTTACGCATATTGATCACGGCGTAGGCAAATTTTCAGGTCTTGAAAAAATAAATATCAACGGGCATATTCAAGAAGCGGTGCGTTTGGTTTATTCCAACAATGATTTATTGTATGTTTCCATCAATTCTCTTCATAAAATAGCGCGTTTTGTAGGCAAAGACGGTACGCCGCCTAAACTGAATCGTCTTGGAACAGACACTTGGAACAACCTCAAACGAGCGACTAAAAAGAAAATTAAAGATATTGCGGCTGAGTTGATACTGCTTTATGCCGCTCGTAAATCAAGCCCTGGTCATGCTTTTCCGCCTGACGGTTATTTGCAAAATGAATTGGAAGCGACCTTCATGTACGAGGACACGCCCGATCAATTCAAAGCCACGCAGGATGTAAAAGAGGACATGGAAAAATCTTATCCGATGGATAGGCTTATTTGTGGTGATGTAGGTTTTGGCAAAACTGAGGTCGCTATTAGAGCTGCTTTTAAAGCGATTACAGATGGAAAACAAGTGGCGATATTGGTGCCGACCACGATTTTAGCTTTGCAACATTATAAAACTTTTAATGAACGCCTTGGCGAATTTGGCGCAAAGGTGGATTATATCAACCGATTCCGCTCGGCGAAAGAGAAAAAGCAAGTCATGGAAGACTTGAAATCAGGCAAAGTGGATTTGGTAATCGGTACGCACGCCATTTTGAGTAAAGATATGGGTTTCAAAGATTTGGGTCTTTTAATCATTGATGAAGAACAAAAATTTGGCGTTGCTGCTAAAGAACGCTTGCGTAAAATAAAGGTAAATGTGGATACTTTGACGTTGACGGCAACACCGATTCCGCGTACCTTACAATTTTCATTGATGGCTGCGCGCGATTTATCGGTTATCCGCACGCCGCCGCCAAATCGTCAGCCGATACATACTGAAGTCCGCATTTTTAATGATGAATTAATAAAAGAGTCCATTTATAACGAAGTACATAGAGGCGGGCAAGTCTTTTTTGTTCATAATAGAGTTGCCAGTTTGCCTGAAATGGTCGAATTACTGAGGGGTCTTTGCCCTGATGTGGATATTGCGATGGCGCATGGTCAGATGGATCCTGAAAAATTGGAAGAGACGCTGGTTGATTTTATTGATAGAAAACATGAGGTTTTGGTGTGTACGAATATCATCGAAACGGGTTTGGACATTCCGAATGCGAACACGATTATTATCAATAATGCCCACCATTTTGGTATGTCGGATTTGCATCAGTTGCGGGGTCGTGTGGGGCGTTCTAATAAAAAAGCGTATTGCTATTTATTTTGCCCCCCCCTCAGTGTTTTATCGAATGACGCGCGTAAACGCTTGAAAACGCTGGAAGAATTTTCAGATTTGGGCGATGGTTTTAATATAGCCATGAAAGATTTGGATATTAGAGGAGCTGGCAATTTATTAGGTGGCGAACAGTCCGGCTTTATTACAGATGTCGGCTATGAAACGTATCAAAAAATATTAGAAGAAGCCATTTTAGAACTCAAACAAACCGATTTCAAAGACCTTTTCAAGGAGGAAATGGAGAAGAAAAACGTGTATGTTTCAGATGTGACGATAGATACCGATATTGAAATGCACATTCCCGATGAGTATGTTTCCAATACGCAAGAGCGGCTGTTCCTTTACACGCAGTTGGATGAAATTGAAAATGAAGAAGGCATCCAAAAATTTGCTGCCATGCTCACCGACCGTTTCGGCAAAATACCTTTGCAAATCGAAGAGCTTTTCGACGGCTTGCGCCTACGGTGGGTCGCTAAAGAATTAGGATTTGAGCGTATCTTCTTGAAAAACAATAAGTTACAAGGCTTTT
>JAYUUR010000538.1:0-8097 GCA_043754475.1 Saprospiraceae bacterium
GTCAGGTAAAATATACGCTCTTATACTGAGGGGGTATCGTTCAATGTCTATTTAATAGGTTGACTTTCAATGCGGTTGGCAAATTTTTGAACCGCTTGAATGATATAATCCAAAGCAGGCGGATAGTCCACATATTTCATTTTATATTGATCTTGACCCCAAATCGCTATCGTAATCACTTTCGATTTATCGCCATAAGAGACCATCAAACGCAGCGGAATAGGCGTGGGTTTCAAGAGCTTCCGCTTTTCGCAGGCAGGGCTGTTGCAATCGTAGAGGCGTTGCATTTCAAAGAATTTATTGCTCAAGACATACTCGCCAAATTGCTCCAACTCAGCTTTAGGAATCACTTTTTTAACAACCCGCAACGGCTGATTCACTGATTGAAACTCTTGTACCAAGCGACCATCGGGATAAATGCGGATAAAATCTTTAATAACAGGGTCAATACCGCCAAAATAACCGCCTCCAACAACTTCCACACTCACGTAAGCCTCTTTCTTTTTGCCATCATCTTTCTTCTCTTCGCTACCCCTCAGTATTGCCCACCACGGACGCTTCTTCGTTTTGTTAGTTTGCGCTTCCACAATCACTTCAGGCAACTCGTCAGCCGGGCGAATAAATGGTGCATCTTTACTTTCAACGTTGACAAAATGATATTGGTAAGTGCCTGTATTATTGGGTTGTTGAAATTCTAAAACAAGGGTTTTATTATTGATGGCAGCGATTTCAAATTTTTTGATATTGCGAAATGGATAGAAAAGTGTAGAGCCACTCAAACTCCAATTGCCCTTAGAAAACTTGCCGTGTAGAAATTGTTCAAACGTGAAATCATACTTAAAAAATAGAAAATATTGATAAGTTTTATCCGCTTGATGCACCGTTGTGTTCGATTCTACATGCATCGTATAGGCGTATCGCCACTTCGTACCGATGACCTGACGCTCTAATACAGCAGGGTAGCCAAACTTCTGTCCAAAGGTGACTACCGATGAAATAAGGCAAATAAATACAATTGTTAAAGCGTGCTTCATCGGGACAATATTTTACTTTATAAAAATTTAGGTTTGTAAACCCTTCTTAATCAATATTTTAAACTTTATATTAATTCAAATTTTAAACCAAAGTTCGTTAAAACCCTTGTTTATTAAAATTATTTTTAAATCATTTTAATTATGAATATCACCTGTCGTGAACTTGTCATACTGAGGGGGTTCGTATGCCTTCATCAATTTTAAAAGCTCGGCGGGCTCGGCTGCGAAAATAGCATTCTCCCGATAAGGCTGTTGTAGAAATCCATCCACGACCATTTTATCCAACATCGCCATCATGGGGTCATAAAATCCATCCACATTCAAGAAGCCGACAGGGAATTTTTTATCCCCCAAAATGGTCAACATCAACACTTCGCCTACTTCATCGAGCGTACCGTAGCCACCTGGCATAGCGATAAAACCATCCGCAAGGTCTATCATCATCAAGCGGCGTTCGTGCATCGAATCCACCACGTGCATCGCGTGTAGATTGTGGTGTAGCACTTCGCGTTGCATCAAAAAATGGGGTGCTACGCCTACCGCTTTGCCCTCACCAGCCAAAACGGCTTCTGCAATGACGCCCATCAAGCCAACCTTACCGCCACCATAAACGAGGTGAATATTTTCAGCCGCCATCAAAGTGCCTAATTCGGTGGCTTTTTCAGTATAAATGGCTTTCGTTCCTTTCATTGAGCCGCAATAGACGGCTACGCTATTTAATTTCATGGATTCTAAGTTTATACAAATTGTTTTAAAAAAAAATACTGCCAGAGAAACTATAATTGACGGGCTAAAGTAGATGTTTGGACTAAATAATTGTATTTAACAGCTCATTTTTATAAAAAACATCTGTTAAATAGGGAATATAATCTTTATATCGAATGAAACTTGACTCAAATGTTAAATATTATCTGAAAATATTATTAACTATTGACAACATAAAATAAATGGAATACATTTGTATAATTAAAACATAAAATCGTTAACCTATTTAAAAACATTTTACAAATGAAGAAAGACACCGCTTAAAATTTCCTTATTTTTTTATTCCTCTTTTCTTTCATTCCTCACAATTTATATTTCGCATTTCGCATTGTGCGAAATGAAAGAGATTGGCTATGCTCTTTAGCGAAAATTGACTTGAATATTGATAATGCTGTCAATATATAAGAAAGGCTACCGCATTGCTCAGATTGATACCTATATGCAATGAGTAGCCCGACTTAAATTTATTAATTACTAAAAAAACAAAGCAATGAAAAATATAATGGTTTTATTCTGCTTATTAATGATAGGGCTTATATCTTGTAAAAAAGATGCCCTACCAGCTACCAATAGCTTGATAACAGGCTTAGACCCTAATATTAAACTGCCAAATGCTGATACAACAGGTGCTTTTGCTTACATCGAAGGGTATATTGATGGGGAACGATTTTGCTTAGTAGATGGTAAAGATAGTGTCAAGATGAAAGATTATGCCAGTGCCTTTTTTGGGTTTGAATATCAAAAAGAGTGGATAAATGGCATAGGTGGTGCTTGGTATTTCCAACAACCAGAGGGTAATGTAGGAAAAGATAAAAGATGGTACATTAGATTTACTCTCCCTACATTTGGGGCAGCTCGGGACACAAGTGAATTTAACGCCTTCAAAAAAAAATACGCAACACCCAACACATTTACAAATTTAAAGAAAGTTAGTGGGTCAGATAACCTTGATATGTTCTCGTTAGAGATATTTCGTTCAGATATATATAATGGGAAATGGAATACTTATGGATTAATTTCATATGACGATATAGATCAAACAGGTTCCTACATTAAATTAGTATCTGTTAAGCATCATATTTATACAACACATGGCTATCACGACGAAATGACGTACGAATTTGATTTAAAACTATCAGGTAATAGGCATCTTACAAAGGGGCGCATGAAAACGTGGGTAGAAAATATAAGGTATAGATAAGTTTAGACTTAACCCCTCAGTACAAGTATGTCTTGATTAAAAATTTTATTTTCAACATTGCATATTGTCGGCAAAACAAATTGCCGACAATATGCAAGTAAAAAAAGCTGAATTATGAAAAATCTAAGAATAGGGCTATTTAGTTTCATAATAATTTCAATTGCAAGCTGTTCAAATATTTATGATCGTTTTGCCAAACTATCTGAAATGAATTTTACGGCTACTGACCCTCAAAAAATAGAATTGTTCTTTACTGACAATATTTCAAGACCTTATGAGCCTATCGGGTATGTGAATATCCTTTTATGTGTCGAGTGCGGTGCACTCATATCTACAAATCAAACAAATAGTTTAAAGAAAATGAAAGAAATTGCTGCCAAATATGGGGCAGATGCAGTTGTAAATATTAATCTTCAAGGGGATCAAGCATTTAGGTTAATAGGTTTGGCTGTTAAGTGGAAATAAGTTTTTTTAATTCAAAGCCCATTTCAAAAAAACGGGCATAATAGCACCCCAAGTCTTGGGATTATGCTCACCGCCTTCAATTTCCTCATATTTTATATCCTCATGCGGGCGATAGCCGAGCGTGACAAGTTCGTTTATCAAATCGCGGGTATCGTCAATCGCATCTATCACACCATTATTGTTGCGGTCACTCTCCTCATCCTTGGTGCCTACTTCAAACCAAAACTTCATGCCCGACTGATGAGCACTTCGGCGAATAATATCGTGCATAATGCGCCCACCATCGGGGTCTTCAAGTGTCCAAGCCTTAGTGCGCCACCACAGCGCACCTGAAAACACACCTATCTTGCCAAATACTGAGGGGTTAGCCCAAGCAATATCCAAAGCCGACAGCGCGCCGAGCGAAAAACCTGCATAAATATTTTTAGAAGGTTCTAACCGACATCTATACTCACTGCGCATCAATGGCACTAATTCATGGATGATAAAATTGGCATATTCCCGCGCTTTATTCCCTCGGTTTTTATAGTCAATTTCGAGTGCCGTCCCGTATTCATTGATGCGATTGTCATTACAATACATGGCTATAATAATGCAATGCGGCAACGTACCTTCGTCATAAAGCCTTGTCAGCGTATCATACATACCCAGCGCGAACATGTCCTGACCGTCGTTGAAGTAGATAGTCGGATACCGTTGCTTTTTTTGCTTCGAATACTGAGGGGGTAAAAAAACATCCACTTTTACACCGCGTTCCAAATATTTTGAAGGTACGTTGAGGTGTTTTACAATTATTTTATTACTATTGCTTGAAGAACCAATAAATTTGGCAATAATGCTTTTAAAAAAATTCATTTGCTCTTTATTTAAAGTTGGAATATTAAAAATTAGTTATTTTAAAAAATCGAAATTATATTTTGAATTTTAACTAAATTAATCAATTTAATTTTAAAACAATAAATTAATTATTACTTAATAAAAATTTAATTTTGTAAAGCACTATTTTAAAATTTGGAATAATGCATCTATTTATGTTATTTTTGCCCCATTAAAAGCAAAGAAAAGTTTTTTTACTGAAATAATATGCAACCCACTTGACTTTATGAAAGAAGAATATTTTAAATGGCATTCGCCTCATTTGGACAGAGATATAGAAATGTTGACATATGGTCACGCTGGTCATCCCGTCATTATTTTCCCTTCTACAATGGGTAGATACTATGAAAGCAAGGATTTCAAGCTGATAGAAAGCGTGCGTTGGTCTGTTGAAAATGGCTTGGTGCGCTTGTATTGCCCCGATTCGATTGACCGTTTGAGCTGGTACAATCGCGAGGTACACCCCTCAGTAAAAGTGCTGAATCATATACAATACGACAAACTCATTCGTTGGGAAATAGTCGAAACCATTCGTCAACACACGGGCAGCCCGCGAGTAGCCGTTGCGGGAGCGAGTTTTGGCGGTTATCATGCCGCTAATTTTGCTTTTCGCCATCCCGACGTGGTGAGTCATTTGATTTCGATGAGTGGGGCATTTGACATTCGGTCATTTATGCAAGGTTATTTTGACGATAATGTCTATTTCAACAACCCTGTTGATTACCTCCCTGGCTTGAATCATCCCGACCTTTGGCGCATGAAAATTATCTTAGGCACTTCCGAATGGGATATTTGCCGCCCTGCCAATGAGCAATTATCAGGCATTTTACAATCAAAAGGTGTGCAACATTGGCTCGATATGCGCGGTTGGCAACAGCATGATTGGCAGCTTTGGCGAGAGATGTTTCCGCATTATTTGTCTTTGCTTTAGAAAATTGTATTATTTAAATTGAAATCCTTGAGTTTTATTGATAAAAAGGGTTTAATAGATAACAAAATCCGTTCATCCAAAAATTTGTAGTTCATGAAAAAAATAGGAATCTTATTCGGACAGGAAAATACCTTTCCGTGGGCGTTTATAGAGCGTGTCAATGAAAAGAAAAAAAACGGTATCGTAGCAGAAGCTGTGAGCATTGATAAAGTTATTCAAGGCGACCCGACGGAATATGCGGTGATTATTGACCGCATTTCGCAAGATGTGCCTTTCTATCGCGCTTACTTGAAAAATGCAGCGATTTCAGGCACGGCGGTCATCAATAATCCGTTTTGGTGGTCAGCAGATGAGAAGTTTTTTAACAATGCGTTGGCTGTGAAAATCGGCGTTCCGGTACCGAATACCGTCATTTTACCTTCTAAAATGATGCCCGATGATACAACGGCGAACTCTTTCCGCAACTTGAAATATCCCCTCGATTGGGAAGCTATTTTCAAGTACATTGGCTTCCCGGCTTATATGAAACCCTTTGATGGCGGCGGTTGGAAATCCGTTTACAAAATCAATAATATGGAGGATTTCTTCGATAAATATACCGAAACGGGTCAAATCGTGATGATGCTCCAATCGGAAGTGGTCTTTGATTATTATTTCCGTTGTTATTGTTTGGGTGGAAAATATGTACATATTATGCCTTATGAGCCACGCAATCCGCACCATTTGCGCTACGTGGTAGAAGGCAATCCTGCCCCGCAAGCTTTGTTGGATACTGTTCATGATTATGTTTTAAAATTAAATCATGCTTTGGGTTATGATTTTAATACGGTAGAATTTGGGGTCATGAATGACATTCCGTATGCCATTGATTTTTGTAATCCTGCGCCGGATGCCGATATTCATTCAGTTGGTCAAGCGAATTTTGATTGGATTGTAGAAAATGCAGCGAATTTCGCCATCGAACGCGCCATCGCGCATAAAGACGGTGGTAATAACTTGACTTGGGGTACATTCGTCAGAAATGCAGTCGAAGGCTTGGGTGCTGATGCTCGCAATACCCACTCAGTATCAGATGCCCCTAACGCTGAAGCAAAACCCAAATCGACTGCTAAACCTGCTGAAAAAGCGGCTGCTCCTAAAGCAGAAGCGAAACCAAAAGCAGAGGTTAAAACAGAAATGAAAGCGGATATTAAAGCAAAAGCAGTCAAAATAATAGCTTCTGTAAAGGATGATTTGAAAAAAATAGAAGGTATCGGACCTAAAATAGAAGAGATTTTGAATACTGCGGGCATTATTTCTTATGCAGATTTATCAAATTCAGGCACTGATGAATTGAAGTCTTTACTGGCTACCGCTGGAAATCGTTATCAAATCCACAACCCTTCTACATGGGCAAAACAAGCCCAATTGGCAGCAGCCGGCAAATGGGATGAATTGCAAAAATGGCAGGATGAATTGAGTGGTGGAAAGAAAAAATAAGAAAGTTTAGAGGTTCTCCTTTTATTCTAAAAAAAACTGAGGGGTTGTTCTGAACATTCTAGGGTTTTCTTATAAAAAAAATTCGTGAGCTAAAATCTTAATTTTGTGTACCAAAACTTAATTAAGATGAAAGAATTAGCCCACGAAGCTGTGCAAAGTAACAGTTTTTATTTAGCATTACAAGCTAATGCAGAATTAGATTTACGCGATAATAGAGGAAAGATGCATAATATGAGTCTTGTATTATGCGGTCTAATTTTCGCATTTTTACGAGGTAAAGATGGCAATCTATCCTCTATTCATCGGTCAATGGTCAAGAAACAAAAGGCACTTTGTTCTTTTTTAGGCATTGATTATCAAATAGTTATCTCTCGTTCTCACTTACCTATTTTTTTAAAATATGTAAATGTTTCGTTTTTAGGCAAATTGGTATTTCAGTATTTTGGGGTTCAATTAGAAGTTCAGGCAAAGGTTTGGATAGCCATAGATGGAAAAGAACTACGGGGTAGTATTTTAGTGGGATGTACACGAGGAGAAGCGATAGTTCAAGCCGTAACCCATAGCAATAGAATGGTCTATGCTCAAGGTTATTACAATGGAAGTAAAGAAAGTGAACGCCCCGTTGTTGAATCTTTTTTGTTAGATAATGTTTTAGCATCTCAGAATTTGACAATGGATGCCTTACATTTCACACCTACCATTTTAGATTTGATAGCAGACGCAAAAGGTGTTTTTGTAGTGGGTTTAAAAGGTAATCAGAGCGAAATTCTAACAGATATGGCACAATTACCTCAACTATTAAAGCATGATTTTGAACATTATACGGAATTTAAAGGACATGGTAGGCAAGAAACACAGCATTTTAAGGCGTATGATGTTTCGGGAGAATATTTTGACAAACGGTGGGAGAAAGTTGAATTTAAAACCATGATACAAGTCAAACGGACTCGATTTGAGAAGAAAAGAGAAAAGTATAGCGAGGAAATTTCTTACTATATGAGTAACCAAAAGGTTACAACATTAGCCCAAGCAAAAGTTCTGTTTAAAGCGATAAAAGAGCATTGGGCAGTAGAAACCAATAATTACATTCGAGATGTTACTTTAAAAGAAGACAAGTTAAAATCAATTCTAAAAGCCGTATCACTCACAACTTCCATCATTAGAACATTGATAACCAATATGTTAAAGATAATTGAACCTAAAAATATGGTTGCTCAATTTGAAGATTTTGCAGAAGATTTCAAGGAACTAGTGTTGCATCCACTAAATATATAAGGAATAAAACATACCTTTGTGATAAAAAATGAAAAGCCAAACGATACAGATGAGTGAAGCATCGAAAAATA
>JAYUUR010000539.1:0-2734 GCA_043754475.1 Saprospiraceae bacterium
ATTTTTCATTGCTTTTTGAGCCATTTCAAGCCCAATATAATGCATCTCTCGCTGTGGTTCATCGAAGCAGCTTCGGACAAATTCTTTCAAATCCTCTCCTTGAAACAGTCCGTTTTCATTAAAAAAATGCTTGGTGATGCCCAACCAAACGGGTGCTTTAAGCCCAAAATAATCAAACTGATGCTTCATATAAGCGATTTGCCCTTGTGCTGTTTCGGGGTTGCCATGTTCCCTCAAAACAGACCTTATTTTTTCAAAATATGCTTCTGTAGAAACTTGTGGTGTCATTTTTATCCGCTCTTTTTAACTGCGATTCTCGTAGTATTTAGTTAGTTTAGTTTTTAAAATAAATTAAATTAAAATTTAATGTTTTTCGTGTAAATGCAACAAACAAAAAAGAATGCCGTTTGTCAATCTTATAGACTTGCAAATGCATATAATCAAAAAAAACTTTCTTACTATTTGACATAATTGACTTATTGAACGGCGATTCTTACATACAAAGCTACATCCTTTATTTTTTAAATTTTTTTGATTAACCATTTTAAACCGTTCAATTTATGAATTTATTAGCACCTGTTTCTTCTATTATGAATCGTGATCTTCACGTTGTATTACCTGATGACCATATCAGCCATGTAAAAGATATTTTTGACCACAAGCGGATTCAGCATATTCCGGTTGTGAGGCATGGTCGGGTTGTAGGAGTCATCAACAAACAAAGTTTTCGCAGTTTTTACGAAGGTCTCAACAAACATGTTGAAGACAAATTGTTGAATCAAACGCTTTTACGCATCCACACGGCGGAAGAAATCATGACTAAAAAAGTCTATGCTCTTGAAATGCACGACCGCATTAGCGTTGCTCTTGAAATGTTAAGAGACAATATTTTCTCTGCATTGCCTGTTTTGGATGGCGAAAAATTAGTGGGTATTGTTACTACTTTAGACATTATCAGAACATTGGCTAAGGACAAAGCCATGGATTTGGATTACCGCTTTGTTTAGATCTTATTCTTTTGTTTTAAAATTTTTTGTCCATTAACTAAACTAAATTATACTTTATCGCCTTAAAAGGGTATTCATTTATATAGAATGGATACCCTTTTCATTTAAAAAACATGACTGAATCAATTCTCGGCAAATTATGGTTTAAACACGTCCACGAATCGCCCCAATCTTCTGAAATATACAAATTGCCCGTTGTTGTTCCAAAAGCCAATGTTGAATCCATAATGCTCAACGAATGCCTAAAAACAATATCAAAACAATGATTTTGAGGCAAACCATTGCGCAGTTGTTGCCATGTTTTACCGCCGTCTTCTGTCCTACACACGCATAAAGCCAAATTATGTGCTACCCGTATTTCATCGCTGATTGCTGGAATCACCCAAGCCCGAAGCGGATTTTTAACATCAATCGCTAAAGCAAAACCATAGTTGGCAATACCATTTTTATCGGAAACATCTACCCAATTCAGCCCAGCATCCGTGGAGCGAAAAATGCCACAATGATTTTGTTGCCACAGGGTCAAGGGAATAGTTGAAAATACTGAGGGGTCGTAAGGGCAAGCCAAAAGCAAATGCGGATCATGCCCGACTTCAACATCAGGGTTAGGGAGGTAAGCGGCTTTCAAGCCTTTATTGCGTGGATGCCATGTTTTTCCAGCGTCCATCGTTTCAAAAACACCTGCACAACTCACCGCAATATATACATGATTGCTATTAAAAGGATCAACGACAATGGAATGAATAAATGGCTCATCTTTACCCGCACCAAACCATAATTCACTCCGCGAAGGGTGATTCCAAAGGCTTTCCACCAATTGAAATGTCGTGCCACCATCTTTTGAATGAAATAAACCACCCGGTTCAGTGCCCAGCCATAGTTCATTGGGCTTATCCACGCCTGCATGAGCCATGCACCAAATCAATTTTAAAGAAGCCGTTTTACCATTTTTGAGAAGCGCATCGGTCGGGTAGCGAGGAGAGGCAACTTGTTCCCAAGTTTTGCCATTATCGAAAGAGCGATGCAGTTTTTGACCCCAATGACGATGTGGTAAACCTGCCCACCACGTATTGGTTCGCTCGTCAACATAGACCATTGAAACAGGAAATCCTAAGAAATGCACATCGGTTACTTCCCAAACCTGTCCTTTTTTTTCATAAACTATTAAACCTTTTGCAGTACCGAGTAATAACATAGGTAATTTTTAATGGGTAATAGGCAATAAGTAATCGGTAATTGCTGTACCTCAATTACCCATTGCCTATTACCCATTACCTATGTTTACCCTCCTGAAAGGGCTTGAAAAATCAATATTTCTTCTTCGCCCGTGATATCATCCGATAAATTATCGCGGTCTGCAATCATTTTATCGCCAATGAAAATATTGATATGATGCCGCAAAGCACCGTGTCCATCTATCAGATAATCTGTCATGCCCGGATACGTTTCATCTAATTTTTTCAAGACATCAGAGACCGTTTTCCCTTCAATACTGAGGGGGTGCAGATTGGGATAAAACCGTTTAAGGGCAGAAGTGAAATTGATTATGGGCATTTTATATGAATATTGAATAAGATTCGATGAAATTGAGTTGCGACAAAGATTATAAAGAAAACTTTAAAACCCTACAAAATAAAATTATTACAAAACTTGCTTTAAAAACGCTTTACAGATTTTAATGAGATTAAGAATAGTTGATTGACATTTGGAAAGAAAACGAAAATTCT
>JAYUUR010000540.1:0-8076 GCA_043754475.1 Saprospiraceae bacterium
GACAGCTTTTTTACGGTATTTACAAGCGTGTGAATGGCTACTTTCCGAACAGCGAGTTTCATGCCGAAGGGCTGCCCAAGCCAGACGAGATGGCGCTGCTGGAACCGCTGCGGGACAAACTAAAGCCTGAAATTTTTGGCCCTGTGCCCGTAGGCGCCAGTACAGTGCCCCCCGGTAGCCTGCGTGACAACCTGCGCAAAGCCCAAGCACTACTCAAAGAAGCAGGCTGGGAATACAAAAACGGCGCGCTGCGCAACGCCAAGGGCGAGGCCTTCACCATGGAGTTTTTAAACGACCAGCCCTCGCTGATTCGTGTCGTGGGGCCGTTTCAAAAAGCCCTTGAAAAGCTGGGCATCACGTTGGTCTACCGGGTGGTGGACTTTTCACTCAGCAAACAAAAAATGGACGCGTTTGACTTTGAAGTCACCACCATGCGCCTGCCCGGCTCTACAGCCCCCGGCGGCGAGTTGATTGAACGCTTTGGCGCTGAAGCCGCCAAAACGCCTGGCTCGTCCAATGTCTGGGGCATTGCAGACCAGGCGGTTGATGCGCTGCTGCAAAAAATAGTGACTGCCACGACGCGGCCCGATTTGTCTGCCGCCACCCGCGCGCTTGACCGGGTGTTGACGCACGGCCACTACTCGGTGCCGCAGTATTACGGCGATGCGTTTTTGATTGGCTATCGGCCTGGGCAGTTTGTGCTGCCAGCTGTGATTCCGCCTTACTACGACGCTGGCAATTGGGCGATGAGCACATGGTGGTGAAAATGTGCGGTAAGAGCGCACAGCGTTTCGATGCAAATCGGGACACGGATAAACCTTGTGGGTTGAAATGCCACGTACACCGCGAAGGGGCTACTTCGGTAGCGTCACTGTGCTGCTCGTACAGCGCGGGGGGTAGGCAGATTCATTTCGTCGGTGACGGCGAAAGTAGATAAATGATAGACACCCCCTCAGTATGGTTATTGGTTATTGGTTATTACAACTAATAACTAATAACCATACTGAGGGGGTACAGAATCCGGCTTATAGATGAACAGTTTTTTTTTAAATTAAAAAGCCGTCCCATATTTTTGGAACGGCTTTTTTAATGCGTAAATTATTGATAATAAACAAGTTATCACAATATCACAATATCACAATAACTTTTTAATACGCTGATATTGTGATTCATTTTTAAGATTGCCTTTGCAGCCTGCTTTGTCCGCTTGAGCATGTATATTTTGTACACGATTGGCGGGATTTGGATGCGTACTCAAAAACTCAGGAGGCGATCCGGCATTGCCCAATTTCTCAAAAAATGCAGCAGCACCGGCTGCGTTATAATTGGTAGCGCAAAGGTATCGCACGCTCGCATTATCCGCTTCAGTCTCATGTTCGCGGCTAAAACCCAAACCTACTACGGCTGATGCCACTTGTGCCATTGTATTGGCTGTTTGTTGAGTACCTTGACTTTTTCCACTGGTTGCTACTGTCGTTCCAATGCCTAAAAGTGCTTGAACACCATAAGATTTGACGAGTTGGCGCATGGAATGGCGTTTATCCGCGTGAGCAATTTCATGTCCCATCACGCCTGCTAATTGATCTTCAGAATCCAAATATTTTATCAAACCTGTATAGACATATATATAGCCGCCGGGCGTACAAAAGGCATTCAAAGTTTTATCGTCTTTGATAATTTTGACTGTCCACGGAAAGGCTTTACTGTTTTCTACGGCACCTGAATTAAGGATTTTGCTGGTGATACCTCTTATATATGAGTAGGCTTCTCCATTGCCTGATTCAGATAATACAGGAAATTGTTTTGGATTGCTTTCAATTTCCTGACTGACTTGCTTACCTAATTTGGCATCTTCCGAAATGTCAGGCATAGCGGCACTGACCAATGCATTACCAACGGAGCAATTCCAAGAGATGAAAATGGCTGATAGTGTGAAAAGCCAGGTAAATTTATTTTTGAGCAGTTTCATGTTATTTTAATTTTTAAATGAGATAATGATCAAAGTGTGAACCTAATTATTGTTAAAAAGTTTAGTAAAAACAATTATAGTCATTTATTTTCCACTACTTTTCTCTTTTTTACTTTTTTTTAATCTCAAATATTTGCAACGATTTATTATTAGCTGCCACCACTATTTTGTTCCCTACTTTTTTAATATCTCGAACAGCCCCCCTCAGTACAAAGCCCGTTTGAAGTGGTGAAAGTGGTGTCCAATTGCCATTGCCATCCCCCCTCAGTATAGAACCGTAAGATGCATCGAAACGACCGATGGAAGGTTGCATTTCATAAAAATTACCGCCCATAGCTACGTCTTTGAAGCCATCGCCATCAAAATCTTCTACTAAAATGGCATTCACTGTAGAAAATTGAGTTTCTAAAGGCAATGTTTTTAATTCCAAATCACCATTCCCATTGTTTTCAATATAAACTGAAGACAGCATACGTATCTGCTTTTTCACAGCCCCTTTTAACATCTCTTTGGTAAATATTTGTTCAAAAGGGCTTTTTGAAAATGGGGTATAATCTGAAAATCGCTTTTTCAATTCAGGCATTTGCGCGGTAAGTTCATCCTTTGAATGATAACACCATTCAATGCCTTGACGATAATAACTAATAATCGGCTCTTTATCCCCATTACCATCAAAATCTTTCACATATAAGCTCATAGGCTGCGTGCGCGAGGCTTGCCAATTAGAGTTTAAACCCATATTGCCCAATAAAAGGTCGTTGTCGCCATCATTATCCATATCGGCGGCAGTGACGCAATTCCACCAACCGTTGGTATTTTCCATATCCGTTTCTTCAAAATGGTCGCCGGCATTATAAAAAATAGTAATGGGCATCCACTCACCCACCACTACGAGGTCGGGGCGTTTATCGCCATTCAAATCTGTCCAAACGGCATCCGTCACCATACCTAAAAGCCCTTTATTCTCAAAATATTGAGGGGTCACATCTTTGAAAATGCCTTTTTCGTTTTTCAATAAATGGCTTTTAGCCGTGATGCCATAACTGTTTAAATCTGAACGACTACCTATAAATATGTCCATATCACCATCGCCATCAAAATCGCAAGGCTTCACGCAAGAGCCATTTTGAGGTGAGGATTCAAGCGAAACGCTTGCTAATTCTCCTTTTCCATTATTTAAAAACAGTCTATTAGTTGTCACTTGTTGATTACCGATGCAAGTGACGAATAAGTCCAAATTTTTATCATCATCAGCATATAAAAATGCTGCGCCCGTTTGGCTAAATTTCTCTTTAGGTAATGGTGTGGGGATAAAATTGCTATTTTTGTTTTGAATAAAAATTTCTCCTGATTGCCCTGTTGCACCGCCGATGAAAAAATCATCTAAGCCATCTTTATTGACATCACCCACAGCTATTTTTGGACCTTCTGAAGAAAGCGCATGAGGCAATAGTTTTTCTGTATCAAAATCATGTATAGCGCCTTGTTCGTGTTTATATTTTAAATTTAAATCACTTGTAACATCTTGAAAGGCAATTGTTTGGCTCAAATTTTCATCTAAAAAAGATTTTTTAAAATCCCATTTTGCAGTCGCTTCTTTTTGTTTTAAAGTAAGGATTTGATTGACATTGACATTTTTTAAAAACTGCGTAGAGCCATCTCGCCAAACTACCCTAAGCGAGTCCAGTAGCTTTATGGACAGGTTCGGTTGACTAGGAAAACCAAAATGCACCCTTGATTCCACAGAGGATTGAAACCCTCGTGTCAGCGATTGCTCTTGTATCTGCATCCCTTGCTGCGAGTAAACGATAACCTTCGCGCCGACCCCCTCAGTATTAGCACCTTTTCCTAACAGTTTGATTTTCAACCAGTTATTGTTGAAAAATTTTTCTGATTTATTTTTTAAAATAAATGCTTTTTCATTAATATTATTAACGACTAAATCCAAATCGCCATCATTATCCAAATCTGCATAAGCTGCGCCATTGCTCAAGCCATATTGGTTCAAACCCCATTTTTCACCCACGTTTTCAAAGGTCAAATCGCCTTTATTTCTAAAACAATAATTATAGGCTTTGCCATCGGGCATTTGCTTGGCTAAAGCCAAATCAGTCGCATTTTTTTGAACTTCTTGATTAGATAAGTATTTTATATAATCCAAATCATTGGGGCGGCGTACGATGCCATTCGTGATAAAAAGGTCTTTCCAACCATCATTATCCAAGTCAGCGAAAAGTGATGACCAGCTCCAATCGGTGGTGGCTACGCCTGCTAATTGTCCGATTTCACTGAAAGAGGCCCAAGCCGCCACAGCCCCCCCGCCCCCCAAAGAGGGGAGTTCTTCTCTCCCCCCTTTGGGGGGCGGGGGGGCTGTCAAATTGCCTCTATTCAGTTGCAACATATTTCTGGAAAACTGAAAATGGTAGCCGAATTCTTTATTTTTAAAATCATAAACATTGTAAGGCTCTAAACCTGTGGAGGCTTTCAAAATGGTTTCTTCCTCTGGTTTCATATCCAAACCGACAAAATCCAGTCTGCCATCGTTGTTAAAATCGGCGACATCGTTGCCCATTGAAAAATTGGAATTATGCCCCATGCTTTGAGTGACCCCCTCAGTAAAAGTGCCATTTCCATTGTTATAATAGAGGTAATCGTTGTCGTGAAAATCATTGCTGACATAAATATCTGGCGCACCATCCCCATTTATATCCCCGATTGCCAAACCCAATCCGTAGCCTAAAGACCCGTCTCTAATACCAGCTTCTTTGGAAACATCTGCGAACCGACCTCCATAATTTTTCAACAGCATATCGCCCGCCATCGGGTCAGCATCCATCCGCGCTGAAATGGGGCGATAACTGCCCGCTGAATGGACAGAATGCCGCATCAAGTAGCAATCCAAATCACCATCGCCATCATAATCGAAAAAGGCGGCTTGGGTGCAAAGTCCTGTCATATCAAGCCCTATTCTGGCAGCTTCATCCGTAAAAGTGCCGTCGCCTTTATTGATGAAAAGGCGGTTTTTACCCGTCAATCCCTTGTAATTAGAGACATGACAGACGTAAATGTCCAATTTACCATCCCCATTCACGTCCGCCATCGCAGTGCCTGTTTTCCATTGAAGACCAGTTCCCGTAGGCGCAATATCTGCTACTCCTGCTTTGTCCGTCACGTCTTCAAATTGAAAATTGCCTTTATTGATGTATAATTTATTGCTGCCTTGATTGGACGTAAAATATATATCTGGTAGATTATCGCCATTGACATCACCGACAGAGACGCCGCCGCCGTTGTAAAAATAGAGGTACTGGATGATGTTCCACTGTTCGGTTTCAGTGAGGGTATTCGTGAAGTTGACGTTGGATGCGGCTGCGTCAATGGGTTCGAATAATAAATTTTGAGCGTCCTTTTTATTTGATTTACAAGAAGTTATGCATAAAACTAAGGCGTATAGAAAGAGTTTCTTCATGCGTTGCTTTTGAAAAATTTGGTCAAAGCTACTCAATTTCTGCATTTTAAAAAGCACAAAAAAACCTCGACAGACAAGCTATCGAGGTTTCAAAATATTATGGTTTAACTTTCAATAAGTTAAATGTAATTATTAAGATAATTGCCTCGGAGAGGCTAAATATCGGTAGTTAAAATTAATTGCTGTCGTTGAGTTGGTCTTTCAACTGAACAAGGGCAGCCAAATCGCCTAAAGTATCTTTCTCAACTTTTTGTTGGGTTTCTTCTACGGCTTTACGCATTTCGCCTTCTTCGCCCGCTCTTGCTTTTCTGTCAGCATCATCTGCTACTTTCTTAGCATCTTCTACAATGCGGCTATGAGAAACGAGAATACGCTTATCGTCGCGGTTGAATTCAATCACTTTAAAGTTCAACGTTTCACCTGCCTCAGCGGTTGTACCGTCTTCTTTTTTGATGTGTTTGATAGGTGCAAATGCCTCCAAACCATGTGGCAACTGAACGATTGCTCCTCTGTCATCCTTGCGGAGAACAGTCGCTTCGTGTGTAGAGCCAATTGGGAAAACATTTTCAAAAGTATCCCATGGATTGTCTTCAGTTTGTTTATGACCGAGCGATAATTTACGGGTTTCTTTATCAGATTCAAGAATCATCACATCTATTTTGTTACCTACCTTCGTGTACTCAGAAGGGTGAGAATAACGCTTAGTCCAAGAAAGGTCGCTGATGTGAATCATACCGCCGACACCCGGCTCAAGCTCAACAAATACACCATATTGTGTCAAGTTTTTAACATCACCTGCGTGGCGTGTACCCGGCGCATATTTGTCTTCGATTTTATCCCAAGGGTCGCCAGTCATTTGCTTGATAGAAAGCGACATTTTGCGGTCATCGCGGTCAATAGTAACTACGCGCGCTTCCATTTCCTGACCTAATTTGAAGAATTCCTTCGCATTGATAGGCGCATTTGCCCAAGTCACTTCTGAAATATGGATAAGACCCTCAACACCCGGTTTGATTTCAAGGAAAGCGCCGTAATCTTCGATATTGACGATTTTACCTTTCACCGTTGACCCCTCAGTAATATCAGCTTCTAATACTTCCCAAGGATGTGGCAACAATTGTTTCAAGCCCAAGCTAATCCGTTTTTTGTTCTCATCAAAATCGAGAACAACCACGTTGATTTTTTGATTGAGGTGTAGTATTTCGCTCGGATGCGTGATTCTGCCCCAAGAAATATCCGTGATATAAAGGAGACCATCCACACCACCGAGGTCGAGGAATGCACCAAAATCCGTGATATTTTTAACCGTACCTTCCAATACTTGACCTTTCTCCAAGCCACCGATGATGTGTTCGCGTTGCTCAGCGAGGTCACTTTCGATAAGGGCTTTGTGAGAAACCACAGCGTTTTTGATTGTCTCATTGATTTTGACAACCTTGAACTCCATGACTTTATTAACATATTGATCGTAATCAATAACAGGCTTGATGTCAATTTGAGAACCCGGTAAGAATGTTTCCAAACCACCCGCATCCACGATAAGACCACCTTTTGTTTTGCTGATAACTGTACCGCGAATAACCGTTCCGTTTTGGAAAGAGTCCACGATAGCTTCCCAAGCGCGAAGCAATTTTGCTTTTCGGCGGCTGAGTTGAAGCTGACCTTTCGCATCTTCTTGGCTTTCTACATATACATCTACATAGTCACCGACTTTCAAATCTGGAATGTCGCGGAAATCACTTAACGCTACTAAACCGTCTGATTTGTAGTTAATATCCAATACAACATCGCTGCCAGTCATTGCCGAAACGCGACCTTTCACGATTTCACCTGCATTGAGGCTGCTCATGCTTGTCTCGTATTGGTCAAGATATTTTTTAGAATCTTCGGCGCTGTAAAGAATTTGACCACGCTTGCCTCTTGCCCAATCGAACTCGTCGTGAGCAGAGCTTGCCACTAAAGATTCAGCATCTAACACAAGTTCAATAGGTTCGTCATCATCATCACCTGCTACTTCAGTAGCGACAGTTTCAACAGCTTTAGCCGTTTCTTCTGGTTGAGGCACTTCTAATGGTGCTTCTTCGTTTTCAATAATTTCTTCGTTAATCATCAGATTAAAATAAAAATTGGATAAAATGCTTTCAAAACTTTCATTGGAAACCATTGATTATCAATGATTTATCGCCCGATGAGTTTTTGAAAGTTTTAATGGTTAAACCATTCAAGCGCACACCATGCCCGCGCCTTTAGGCTGCTTTTTAAAAAGCGGTGCAAATATAGTGGCTGTTTACGGATATTTTATATTTTTTGTTTAAAATAATATTGCTTAAACAAAAAAAGCACCCCATCAGTAGTGGGGTGCTTTTTTTGCTAATTTTTAAATTTCTCGTTGGTTATAAGTTATCCCAGGCATTTGTATCTTCGTTTTTCCAAAGGTTATTAATCGCATATTCAGTCAAATCGTCTGTTTGGTCTGTCATTACCAAGCCAAATCTGTCTCGATAGAGTAACTCTATAAGGCGGTTCAGTTTTTTCAATAAATCAACATCTTTAAGTAGAGCTATTTCTTCTTGCAATTGCTGATATTCTTTAAAAGGAATTTGAATCAAATCAGTCATTTTTTCAATTTTTTATGCAA
>JAYUUR010000541.1:0-8065 GCA_043754475.1 Saprospiraceae bacterium
GTATTTTTATATAAAACGGATATTTTTTTATTGAAAAAATTTAAAAACATTTTGTTGGTTTTAAAACATTTTTTTAATTTTACAAATCATTGACTTTCAATAATTTATAAAAAATATCTTAAAAGTTAATACATGGAAAACAAGGAAGTAACACTCTTTGAAAACAAACCAATTAGAAAGGTTTTGCACAACGACGAATGGTTTTTTTCAGTGGTTGATGTCATTGCTATTTTAACGGATAGCGCAAACTCTCAATCATATTGGGGTAAATTAAAAGAGCGTGAACCTCAACTATCCACAATTGTGGAAAAGTTGAAATTCCTTGCACCTGATCGCAAGATGCGCCCAACGGATTGTGCGAATACTGAGGGAATTATTAGGATTATCATGTCTATTCCTTCTCAAAAGGCATCATCTGTAAAAAGGTGGATTGCGGAAGTCGTTAAAGAGAAATTGGATGGACAAACTATTGATAATGTGATTTTAAATTGCAAACCAGAGAATAAAATTACTGTACCCATGAAGACATACTTAATGAAAGATTTCTTTAGAGGGGTTCACAAGATAGGTAAATCAATCAATCCACAGGTTAGAGAAAGGACACTTCAATCGGAAGTGCCAACTATTGAGTTAATTCATGTAATTGATGAAGATATAGAAAAGCATTTACATGAAAAGTTTTCGGCTAAAAGAATAAGAGGAGAATGGTTCAATTTATCTAATAACGATTTAAATTATATAACGTCATGGAAAATGAGTTAATAAACTTTGAAGGAATAAGCCTTCGGAAAGAATTCTACAAGGGTGAATGGTGGTTCTCTGTCATAGACATTATTAAAGTATTGACCGATAGCCCAAGCGCAACAACTTATTGGGCAAAGCTGAAAGTTAAAGAAAATGAGTCAAGTGGTCAACTATTCCCATTTACGGAAAAGTTGAAATTCCTTGCACCCGATGGTAAAATGCGCCCTACAGATTGCGCTAATACTGAGGGGGTGCTTCGCGTCATCATGTCCGTGCCTTCGCCTAAAGCTGAGCCTTTTAAATTATGGTTGGCGAATGTGGGTAAACGGGATTTAGAGGAAATGGAAAACCCTGAACTGGGTTTTGAGCGTATGCGAGCATTTTACAAAGCTAAAGGATACCCAAATGAGTGGATTGGTCACCGTATAAAAACCATTGATACCCGTAAAGAACTGACAGAAGAGTGGAAAAATAGAGAGGTCAAAGATGGGCAGCAATATTCTATCCTAACGGCTATTATTGCTAAAGGCACTTTTGGATTGACGCCTTCTGAACATAAAAATCATAAAAATTTGACCAAGCCAAGCCAGCAACTTCGTGACCACATGACACCGCTTGAACTTATTTTTACTGCCCTTTCAGAAGAAACTGCTAAGCAATATGCCATAGAAGCCGATGCAAAAGGCTTTGATGAAAACCAACAACAAGCAGCCAAAGCAGGATATGATACAGGCGAAACCCGTAAAGATTATGAAAAACGAACCAATATTAAAGTCATTTCCGATAAAAATTACTTGAAACAATTGCCTTCTTCGACTGATACCGATTCTGAAAAGCCTTAATCAATTTATCTAATAACAATCTAAATTATATAACGTCATGGAAAATGAGTTAAGTGGTCAACTATTCCCATTTACGGAAAAGTTGAAATTCCTTGCATCTGATGGCAAAATGCGACCTACATTTTTAATTCATTGGGTGAAGAAACCACGCGCATTTTATCCATCAAAAGAGAATTATTTGAAGGCATTGGAAAGTGGTCAAAAGGATATTTTGCCTAAAAATACAGAACCGAAAGAGTAGATTGTAATGGAAACGCTTTGTTCATTCATCATTCATCATTTATAATTCATCATTTCCTTAAAACCCATTTCACCGTGAAAAAAATAATTATACTCTTCCTTTTAAGCGTCTTTTCAACGCCTATTTTATTCAGTCAAAATGCTGATTTGTTGAAAATTAGGGCGAATCATACGCCTCGACACTACTCGCTTTTGAAAGAATATTTTGAGTTTTTATCCCTTCCAAACACCCTCAATGATCCTGAACAACTTCAAAACAATGCTGCTTTTATCAGTGAAATGATGAAAAAACGGGGCATCAAAAATGTTCAATTGCTTCAAGCGGATATTCAAGGGGCAATCCCTGCCGTCTATGGTGAAGTGCTGACGCCGGGGGCTACCAAAACCTTAATTTTCTATGCCCATTACGACGGTCAGCCCGTCAATCCCGACAAATGGGCGCAAGGGTTATCGCCATTTAAACCGCAATTAACCACTACTTCATTGGATAAAGGCGGTCAATTTTTGGATTTCCCAAGTGAAAATACTCCCCTCAATAATGATTGGCGTATTTATGCTCGTGCGGCTGCGGACGATAAAGCAGGGGTTTTCACTATTTTGAATGCTTATGATGCTATTCGACAAAGCGGCGTTTCACCTAAAATTAATATCAAATTTTTCTTTGAAGGCGAGGAGGAAAAAGGTTCTACCAATTTGGAAGCCATTTTATTGAAATATAAAAACCTATTGAAATCCGATGCGTGGATTATTTCAGATGGACCCATGCACGCATCGGGTCGTAAGCAAATCACCTTTGGCGTACGCGGCGATGTGAATATGAATATCACGGTTTTTGGAGCAAAACGCCCTTTGCACAGCGGTAATTATGGTAATTGGGCACCCAATCCTGCTTTAAAATTGGTGCAACTGCTCGCTTCCATGAAAAATAACAAGGGAACGGTTTTGATTGATGGCTTTTATGACGATGTGTCCCCCCTCAGTAAAATGGAGAAAAAAGCCCTTTCCGACATCCCCGACGCTGCCCCAATGATGCAAAAAGAACTCGCTTTTGCAGAAGCAGAAAGCACCGAACGCACCTTTTTAGAATCCATCACAACGCTGCCTACTTTGAATATCAACGGCATTGTCAGTGCCAACGTCGGAAAATTAGCCAGCAATATTATTCCAACTACTGCGACAGCGACTTTAGATTTAAGGCTCGTAAAAGGCAATGATGTCCAGCGGCAAATACAAAAAGTCATTAATCACATCAAAAAACAAGGGTTTTATATCATTGACCGAGAGCCAACGGATGAGGAAAGGATGAAATATCCGAATATCGCCACTATCCGCAGCGGTTCGGGCTATAATGCTCAACGGACTTCAATGGACTTGCCTATTTCGCAACAAGTCATCAAAGCGGTGAAAGGCAGTTCGGCGCAAGACATTATTTTGATGCCTTCAGCGGGAGGCAGTTTGCCTTTATTTTTATTTGAAAAAGTATTGAATACACCGCCCATCACCGTGCCTGTAGTAAATTACGACAATAATCAACATGGTGAAAATGAAAACTTGAGAATCGGCTGTTTGTGGGAAGGCATTGAAACGATAGCGGCGATTATGCTGATTAATTGAGCATTAAGAGAGACATTTGTGAAAATAAAAAAGGTTGGGTGAAGTATTAAAAGTCATTTAAAATATTTAACACCCCTTGAGTATTTGGCAATAGAAAATAGAATTTGATTTTGTTGAAAATTTTTATTAATTCTTAAGCAATTTTCAAAAATTAGTGCTTAATTTGTGAATTGTTTTCAAAAAAAGAATAGATTTTAAAATGTTTATAGAATTTTCAGTTTCAAATTATCGCTCTATCAAGACAGAACAAACCTTGTCTATGGTGGCTGAAAACTCAAAAAACAAAGAGGATAATACCTTTGAAGTAACTTTAGCGAACGGTAGTAAATTACGATTGCTACGCTCAGCTATTATTTATGGAGCAAACGCTTCGGGGAAAAGTAATGTGTTGAAGGCATTTGCCACAATGCGTAGAATGATTATATCTTCTCGTATGTCTAATATAGATGACCCTATAACTGCATATGATCCTTTCCTATTCGATGATTTTTCTAATAATAATCCTACTTCTTTCAGCCTGACTTTTATCTTAACTGCTATTAAATATCAGTATGAATTTTCTTTTAATAATAAAGAAGTTCTGTCTGAAAAATTAGATTTTTATCCAAAAGGGCAACCTGCTAATTTGTTTCAAAGAATTAAATCTACCTCTGATATACAAGATGATATAAGTTTTGGAACAAGTTTGCAAAATAAACCCTCTGATAGAGTTGTACTTAAAAACCACCTTTTTTTGTCTCAATTTGGGGGCAAACCTCATGAGCAAATTACCAATGTCTTCAGATTTTTTAGTCAATCTAAAGTTAGCACTTCAAGAAACAGTTATGATACTCTTATTAGGGCTATGGGTTCAGAAATATTAAATAATAAAGAACTTAATCTAAAATTATCAAGGTTAATTAAAATGGCTGATACTAAAATAGAATCTGTGTTTTCTGAAATTAATGAGAATAGAGATATTCGTCTTCGACAGAGAGATAATATTAAAATATTATCTAAACATTCTGTATATAATAAAGATGGTAAAGCTATAGGTGAAAAAGACCTCTTATTATTAGATGAGTCGGCTGGGACAAATGTCTTATTCGGCTTAGGAGGGCTGATTCTTACTTGCCTTGATAAAGGAGAAATCATTTTCTTTGATGAATTAGACAACAGCCTTCACCCAAAACTCACTAAATTTTTAATTCGTTTGTTTCAGAATCCGATAAGTAATTCCAGTAATGCACAACTAATATTTGCTTCCCATGAAGTTACATTATTAGATAAGGAGATTTTTCGCCGTGACCAAATTTGGTTCACTGAAAAAAATAAATATGGGACAACTGAACTCTATTCTGCCAAAGATGTAGAAGGCGTAAGAGAAGATACGGCTTTCGATAAATGGTATCTGAGTGGTAAATTTGGTGGAGAGCCTCGCATTAAAGAAGTTGAATTCATTTTTGGCAACTAAGAACCCCTCTATGGCAAAAAAACGTATCTCCACGACCACTATTTTCATCGCTTGTGAAGGGCGTAATACTGAACCCCTTTATTTTGAAAGTATCGCTGAACAAGTCGAGGATGACGGCTTGTTGGCAATTACCATTTATCCCGATAAAGACACACCTAATCCAAAGACAGATGCCTTGAATCTCATTCGAGAAGCCCAAAGCAAGGGCGATGAATTTGATGAAGTTTGGGTGGTTTTTGATAAAGATGGTTATACCAAACATGAAGAAAGCCTTTGATTTGGCAGTAAATGGTCAGAGAGAAGTGAAAATAGCTTTTTCGAGTATTGCTTTCGAGCATTGGGCATTGTTGCATTTTACAAAATGTGATACAGCCTTTCCAAAATCAGATTGTAAAGACGATAGAGAACACGTGCTTTTTTGTGGAACAGGACAAAATGCCAATGATTGTCATGGTGAACGTTGTGTTGCGGGTTTTATGCGAGAGCATAATTTTTGTAAAGACTATGCAAAATCTGGCAATTATTACTTCAATCACCTTGATAAAAAAGAGATTGCTTTTAAAAATGCTGCTTGGTTGCGCTACAAAATGCTCCTTAACCTCAATGAGCAAAACAATAAAATCTATAAGATTAATCCTTATACAGATGTTGATGTTTTGGTAAAAAGGCTGTTTTGCATAACGACAAATTACATCTGGACAGGCTTAAATGAAAGGGTTGAAACAGATAATTTCTCAATTTATGTAGAAAAAATAGAAGATTCTTTCAATATCCAATTGAATAATAAAAGCAAACAGACCTTTATTTTTAATCAAATAAATTATCAAAACCACTTTCAGACTCTTACAGCCGATGGCGTTCAAATTAATTTGATTTTAAAAAATACAATTATTATTGAGCCTAATACTAAGCAATTAGTAAGGCTTACACCAAAAGAATTTGGGGGTGTTTTAATTTTCAAGAAAGAACAAGATGAAATTTTAATTGATTTGAGTAGCTAAATATTGAGAGATAGTTTGGAAATAAATTTCACGACTATGGCATTTGTTCAATAACTTAATTCCTTCCTTTAAAAGTCTTAAACTCAATATTTCACCCCCCTCAGTATTAGGCAATAAAAAGCCCTGTTTTATCCGATTTTTAAGAAACCGGGGTTTTTTTTTATTGGAGAAAAGTAGCACTCTTAGATAGGTAAGCTATTTAGAGAACGGCAATAGTACATGTCATAATAAAGTTTCTAACGAACTATTGTGGGACTATTTAAAACGCTATAAAATACCCAATCCTGATGTCCAAAAGGCGCAACGGCGTTTTAAAAACTTCCGCCACCATATGACTGTGCACGACATTGCTCTGAACATTAATAAATTTCATTTCCAAAGGTTTGACTTCGTCGCCATCGCCCGAACTTTGACTTGAACTAACGGAGGCATCGTGTTGGTGAGGGTCTTTCAATTTTTTGGTATTGATATACTCCATTTGCCCACCTGTAGTGTTTGTTATCTGAAAATCAATGTACTGTTGCCTTCCAGAGCGGACATACTTGTTTCTGAATATTTGATACCGCAGCCCGCAGCCATAAGTATAAGCCAGCGTATTATTTGACAGAATAGATTTGGATTCCAAAGCGCGGCAAGCGTCTCTGTCTTGCGGGTCATCTACACGTATGTTGCTGTTAAAATTATACATCCCACCTTTTACAGTCAGATAAGGCGTGATGAGAGCATCCCTTGTCAAATCAATACGCACCATCGCATTAGCATTGAATGTATTACTTGAATAGTTGATATGGGTGGATATTGGCGGACTGTTATTAAAACTCAGAGTGGTCGGTACACGCAGATTAGCATACGTGCCTAAACCGATTTCTGCACCGACGGTCAAGAAAGAAAATTGATGGGGCAATTTATAACCTCCACTCAAAATCATTTGATGCACAGGACTGATATTTCTTGCCATAGAGACTTGAGGAATACCCGCAGAATAATTAAAAGAACCCGAAAACTGAGAATATGCAGAAACTGTAATCAGGCATAAAGCGTAGAATGTAAAGATTTTTTTCATGTCAAATAGAATTAATGTTAAAAAAATAGGAATAAAACATTTTGAATATTTCCCTACAAAACATCCTGAATCCGATCAAACAGTAAGCCGCTCCAACCTTCTCCCCTACCCGCTTCTTTGCGTCTGCCTATCCACATATACGTTTTGCCATTAATCCAACGCGTCCGTTGATACGAGCGTTCGACAATGACGCCTGCGCGAGGGACTTCTTCTTCACGGATTAAATATTTCTTTTCTACTTCCGTCAATACAACGCCTTTGGCACCGGGCGAGCCAATCATTCGAGCACGTTGCAATTGTATTTCCGTCAATGCCGCATCGGTATGAACGGCAATAAACGGAATCCAATTATCGGGTACACGGGTGCCGAGGACATACCGAATTTTAATGCCTTCCTTCGCTACATAATCGTCTGCCTCTTCATCGCGCAACGCCATTTCTTTACCGCTGACGCCTTTACCGAGTTGCGAAGGCACTATATTTTCAACCGCCCATACCATATTGGACATTTCATCTCTTAAAAAATGGACGCGCTCAATCGGTTCGCTTTCCAAAAGCCTGCCTACTGAGGGGGTCAAGTAAAGGCTTTGGCGGCTTGTCCAAATCGCTCCTTTTTCGCTGTGGTGGAACATTGCCCAACGTTGCCAATTGGTTTCCGCATTCCCATTCGCAGGAAGGATATAAAAATGCTGCCCGAAGACATCCGTTACCATCATGCCTTTAATATCGCAAATAGTATTCATCGACATAATATGCGGCAAAACAAACCAATCATTGGAATAAACCAAACCAAATTCAGCCAATAATAAATGTAATAAGCCCGTAGGTGAGGTATTTATTTTACCAAAATCCGTCCGCTCTTCTTCCATTTGCCAATAGCGGGGCTGCGGCATACCTTTAAACCAAATCGGTTTGGGCATAAAAACATCCGTTTTTTCAAGGTCTTGTCGAGGTGCATTTGGGGCATCTGTACTGAGGGGTAGCCGCTGCCGTGTATCTTTATCAAAGGCAAACCAATCCAAATGTCCTTGATAATACTCCGCTGCCGTGAGCACTTCCTGCCCTTCCGAAGGCGGATTTGCTAAGGCAAATTGATATTCCAATTGCT
>JAYUUR010000542.1:0-2724 GCA_043754475.1 Saprospiraceae bacterium
AATCAACTCGGCGTTGATTTAGATAATAGAGGCAATGTAAAAGATAATAATTACCAAACCAATATCGCCAAAGTATTTGCTGCGGGTGATATGCGGAGAGGTCAATCGTTGGTAGTTTGGGCTATTTCAGAAGGTCGTGAATGTGCGCGAGAGGTGGATACTTTTTTGACAGGACATTCCGCTTTGGAGGCAAAAGATGCTTCTTTGACGAAGCTCATATTGGCAGGGGCTGAGGTAGATTAAAGAAGAAAAACAATGAAAAATAACGATATACTGCGCCGACTCCGCTATGCTTTTGACTTCACCGACTCGAAAATGATAAGCTTGTTTAGGTTAGGGGGAGAAGAAGTCACGCGTGAAGAAATCAGTGATTGGATGAAAAAAGAAGATGACTCAGCTTTTAAAAGCCTTCATGATATAAAATTGGCTGTTTTTTTAAATGGATTAATCAATGACCGACGCGGTAAAAAAGATGGCGAACAACCCAAACTCGAGAAAGAATTGAATAATAATATCATTTTCAGAAAACTGAAAATCGCTCTAAATCTGAAAGAGGAAGATATTTTAGCCATTTTTAGTTTGGTAGGAATGAACATCAGTAAACATGAAATCAGTGCTTTTTTCAGAAGCCCTGAACAACATCAATACCGCCTTTGTAAAGACCAAATTTTGAGAAATTTTATACAAGGATTGCAATTGAAATATCGAACTTAACACCTTTTAAAATGAAATAATGCTGCATATTTATAACGTCTCAGCATTTTAAGAGCATATTGAAGAAGATATATTGAAATGGTTTTTAAATTTCTTTTAAAAAATTTAAATCTTCTATAAAATAATCTATCTTTGCAGCGCAAAATTTAATTTTCATTTAATATAAAAAAAGCGAGGTAAAAAATCATGCTGATTATTGATGTAAAAGACAGCGAAAGCATTGACAAAGCTCTTAAAAAATATAAGAGAAAATTCGAAAGAAGCGGTACCCTTAAACAACTCCGCCGCCGTAAAAATTTCACTAAACCAAGCGTAGAACGCCGTACAGAGGTTTTGAAAGCCGTTTACAAGCAAGAGAAGTACGGTAATTTAGATTAATTTTTTATTTATTATTGTCTTTTGGTTATTTAATATAGCATATTTACATTTACTAAATTATTTAATCTAAAATAATAATCAATTGGAATTACATCTTGATGTGTTCTTTCGGTTTATTGAATCCGAAAAAAGATATTCTCCTCATACCATTATAGCGTACAAATCAGATATTAATCAGTTTGTTGCGTTTATTGAATCGTATAGCCTCACTTCTGTAACGGAAGTGAGGCATACTCATATACGGGCATGGATAGTGGCTCAAATGACTGATGAAGTGACTGCCCGAAGTGTGAATAGAAGGCTTTCCTGCCTAAAAACCTATTTCAAACTCCTACAAAAAAGAGGCTTTATCATCGCCAACCCAATGGCGAAAGTGACCAACCCTAAAACAGGCAAACGCCTTCCTTCATCTGTTCCCGAGCGCAAAATGGAGCAACTTCTCGACCAAATGGATTGGGGCGTTGACTACCCCTCAGTATTGGCGCGTACAGTTATCGAAACCATCTATGGAACAGGTATTCGCTGCTCAGAAGTGACGGGTTTGACTATTCAAAACGTGAATTTCGCTCAAAATCAATTGAAAGTATTGGGTAAAGGCAATAAGGAGCGATTAGTGCCTTTCGGCTCCAAATTGGCTGAAATACTGAGGGGGTACTTAGAAACCCGCAAGATGAATTTCCCTTTTGTTGAAAATCCCCAATTTTTTCTAAGTGCTAAAGGTGAGTCGATCAATACAGCTACTGTTTATAATTTAGTAAAAAAGAATTTATCCTACGTAACAACGCAAGAGCAGCGCAGCCCACACGTATTAAGACATGCTTTCGCTACGCATCTTTCTGAAAATGGGGCGGATTTGAACGCTATCAAAGAGTTATTAGGTCATGCCAGTTTAGCCGCCACTCAAATATATACGCATAACTCTGTGGAGAAATTAAAAAAAGTGTATCAACAATCGCATCCAAAGAGTGGGAAGGGGGATTGAAATAGTTATGAGTTATAAGTTATGAGTTATATAAAAAAATATTTAACTTTATGTTTTAAAATTTTAGTTGAAATGTAAAAAGAAAATAATTATTTACCCAAAAATACCAAAATCATGTCAAATACCACTTTAGAAGGGCTTGTCAGCAATGGAAAAACCAAGGAAGCCATTGAGCTTTTGATTACGCTCATTGAGGAACTTCATAGTGAGCATCGAAGCACCCTCACTCAATTGTTAGGGCGTTACTCTTCAAATAGCAAAACAGAAAGAAATCAGCTTGAAGAACGAACGGTTACTGCCATTGAGAACAATCGTATCAACTCCACCTTTCTAAATGTTCTCACTGATGTGAGAGAGGAAATTCAATCAAAAATTCACTTTTTCAAGCCGATTCCTAAAGAAGTAGGTGAAAAAGAAATATTGAGCGATTTTTTGACGACTATACTCTCTAAAAAATATGAAAAAATAGCGCATTATGCACATGGCAATACTTTCATATATTTCAGCGCGAAAGAAAAGCATTCTGGACTGGATGTTATGATTATGATTTTGAAAAGCAGTGATATTAAAAGCGTGATGGATAGCAATTATCTGCATAGAATTGCCCAACTCAAACATCGCAATTTGATTCAACTCTTAGATGTCAATTT
>JAYUUR010000543.1:0-8052 GCA_043754475.1 Saprospiraceae bacterium
TATTTAAAAGGGCTAAAGCAACTCAATCTAAATATAAAATAAATTCATCATAAATTAGCAATATTCAATTTTATCCTAATTTAACAAAGTCAAGTTAAATATTAGGCAGTAATTTATTGTTATAGGTTAAATATTTATTTGATTTTGAATGACTTGTAATATAATTTGCAGCTTCAGATTTAAGATTAAAATATTCTGGCATACATGAAAAAACTTTTACTTTTTAGCACGATTTTATTCTGTGGTAGCTTTCTTGGAGCTCAAACCAATTTTATCAAACAAGATTCCGTCTTTGCTCAAAGTTCGGATTGCGTAGGTGGCGTCAACATTTGTGTTGACAGTTTTACTTATGAAAATCTTGCTGACTATCAATTTTTATTAGATGGTCAACCTTTCAACGTCGCTTTCGAACCCTGTAGAGAAGATACTTTCCAACTCTATTTTTTGAACAGTATTTTTCAAGGCGGAGAGACAGGTCCTTTTAGGCTCAACTCATGGACAGTAGATGGTAACACATTTTCAATTCCGAGCTTTAATAATTTGAACCAATTATTGGATTCAATGAGACGATGGGATCCTTCCGGCGATTGGCAACTTGATACGACTGCACAATTGATTTTTGGCTTTCCATTGATGGGGAGAACTTATAGCTGTCAATCAATAACGGGTCTCTCACGCAATGGGACAACTGAAATTTGCTATAATAGTGGCATAGCTTCTACTGGTTTGAAATTTAGATTGAATCCAGGATTTCATCAATTGATAGTGCATGATACTGTTAAAAACGTTCGAGATACCGTTACTTTAGGTGCTGCGTGCATTCAAAAAGATACGATTCGACAAACCATGAATGTCAATACGAATCGAGCTTATTGTGTTAGTTCCTCTGAACTTTTAGGGCAGCCAATATTAGCAACTTTTACCAATTTCTGTGTAAATGCAACGACTCACGTTATTTTCGATAGCCTTTTCAACTATTGCGCCAGCTATAAAGCAGTTACTGCCGGAACAGATACGGCTTGTTTGCGCGTTTGCGATAAATACGGCATTTGCGATACGACCTATCTTTATATAAAATCGGAAGTTTCACCCAATAGAAATTACTTTTTTTCGGACACCATAACTGTTGGATTGAATCGTCAGAAATGTAATATTTCTGCTCCAACTGGTACTATTAATTCTTTCAAAAATCTCTGCCCTACACGCTCCGGTTCGGAAATTTCTTTTGTTGTTGATTCAACTGCACGGTGTGTTACATATACAGGCATGAGTGCGGGCATTGACACGGCATGTATAGAAGTTTGTAACACATTAGGCTTATGTGATACAACTTTATTTTATATAGAAGGTATTCCTGCAGCACCCCGCGGAGGCAGTTATACATTTATTGATACTGTATTTATAGATTCTATAGGGATAAAATGTAATTTAAACCTACCTACAGGCATTATTAATGTATTTAACAATTTCTGCCCAAGTAGTTCGGGGACAAATATTCAGTTTACCTTAAATAATGTACTGAATTGTGTAACCTATCGAGGCTTAACGGCAGGAACAGACACAGCCTGTGTGAGAGTATGCAATACAGCAGGAACTTGCGATACAACTACTTTTATTATTGAAACCAAAGCATCTTCGACTTCAACAGGGTTTAGAACACATATTTTCAATGATACCATAACAGTGGGTTTATCGCGCTCAAAATGCGATTTTATTACTCCTTTCGGTGCAACAATATTTGAAAATATATGTGCTGGAAATTCAGGTACGAATGTGCAATTCAATGTTAATTCAGCGACAAGGTGTGTCACATACTCAGGGGTATCAGCGGGTGTAGATACAGCTTGTATCAGGGTTTGCAACGGTTCGGGCTTGTGCGATACGACATATGTGTATATCAGAGCTAAATTGCCTACCAATACACTACCTAAACCAAGTGTGGATACCATTAATTTGAAGATTTTTGAAAGACAAATATACTGCCCTGATTCATCAGAATTATTTGGTTCGCCTCTTTCACTCATCAAATTCTGTACGCCGGCTAATTTTAATAATGTAGATATTCGTTTAGATACTATCAAAAAATGTGTGGTTGTAACAGGGCGTTCTACGGGCGTTGATACTTTTTGTATAGCCATTTGCAACGCGGCAGGTTTTTGCGATACCACAACTTTATATGTAAAAATAGGAGTCGATACATTAAAACCTAAGCCAAGTGTAGACGCTATCACGATAAAAGTAGGGGAATTGATAAGTTATTGCCCTGATACAACAGAATTACTGAGTGGTCGGGTTATTAATATTGGTTCATGCACCAATACGAATTACGACAATTCAAGCATGATTTTGAATAATACTACAAAATGTGCAGACATTATGGGTATTTCGATTGGTGTAGATACAGCCTGCCTGGTGCTTTGCAATTCAGCAGGATTATGCGATACGACTACCTTATTTGTAACAATCAGAGCCAATATACTGACACCAACACCGAGCGTTGAAATAGTTAATATTAAATTAGGTAGAGATTCTTTATTTAGAAATATTGATACCCTTCAAATTGCAGGGGCTGTGGACACTATTTATGATGCCTGCCCTGGTAAAAACGGCTCACGTGCTCGCATGGTTTTGAGTAGGTCAAATCGAAATGTACAAATTTCAGGATTGACAATTGGTCGGGATACCATGTGCATTGTGGTGTGCAACAGAACATCAGGATTGTGCGATACAACCACTATTGTTGCGAATGTAATAGATACCACCAACCTCACTAATTTGATAGCTGTGAATGATTCCGATACGTTGCGGCAGGGTAGGTCAGTCGTTTTGAGTGTTTATAAAAATGATTCACTGAGGGGTAAAATTCCTACTTCATTAGTTATCACCAGACAGCCTCTTTTTGGAGCAGCGGACACTATCAGCTTCCGACAAGGCTTGATAAAATATACAGCAAGCCGTTCGCCTTATGCTTGTGGAGTAGATAGTTTTAAGTATCGTGTATGTGTTGATACGATATGTGCTGAGGCTACGGTTGTAATAGAGGTGTTTTGCTCTGATTCATTAAAAGCTTATAACGCTATATCTCCGAATGGTGATGGTAGAAATGATGCCTTTGTTTTGGAAGGTTTGCAGAAATATCCGAACAATACCTTGATTATTTTTAATAGATGGGGCAATGAAATTTTCAAAGTTAAGAACTATGAAAATGATTGGCAAGGTACTTGGAATGGTAAAGATTTACCAGACGGAACGTACTTCTATTGGATTAGAGACGATGATACAGGGGAGGTCATTAGAACCGGTTATTTGCAAATTTTAAGGTAAAAATATCAATAATTTTATAGAAATACTGAGGGGGGTAATACATGAATTAAAATCAGACACCTCAGTATTTTATTGAAAATTGAGTAAAAATCGATAATTATTTTATTTAATTTATTCACATCCCCCATTTAAAAAAACATCTTTTCATACCAAAACCCGTGAATTTATCCACTTTAAAACTTTTAACGATGAGAAAATCTTTCGCACTTTTAACTCTGCTATTAGTAGCTTCTATTGCGAGTTTTGCTCAGCAAGACCCGATGTTTACAAAGTACATGTTCAACTCTTTGACATTTAATCCTGCTTATGCGGGTAGTCGCGACCACATGACCATTACTGCCCTTCACCGCACTCAATGGTGGGGTATTAATGGCGCACCAAGCACTCAATCTCTAACTGTCCACACACCGTTGAAAAATGAGCGTGTAGGCGTCGGTATGAGTTTGATAAATGATAAAATTGGTCCGACTAACTCCATTTATGCCAATATTGCTTATGCTTATCGCATTCCAGTGGGTAAAGCAAAACTTAGCATTGGTATTCAAGGCAGTATGAACAATTGGCGCGCAGATTGGACAAAATTGAATATTCAAGATGGCGGCGATGATGCGTTTAACATGTTGCACCCAAATTTATGGAAGCCCAACGTAGGTGTAGGTATCCATTATTACACGAAGCATTTCTATACAGGCTTAGGTGTACCGCGTTTGATTGAGTATGACTTGACTCAAAATCGGACTGACCAATTGCCTATTTATGCAAAAAGCGTTCGTCACTTTTTCTATACACTCGGAGGCGCTATACCATTGCGTGGCAATGCATTGATTTTCAAGCCATCATTGCTTGTTAAAGCTTCTGCACCTGATAGCCGTTACAAACGCGATTCATCGTTCCAACAAGTAGGTGCACCCACAGAATTTAACATTGACTTGTCTTTGTTTTTCCAAGAAACACTTTGGATAGGTGCTTCATTCCGTTCATCTGTTGAGGTTTTTTCAAAGAAAAGCTCTTATGATTCGGCTGATTTGTGGGCGGCTTATTTCCTCTCTAATGGTTTGCGTTTAGGTGTTTCTTATGACTATACCTTGACTAAATTGCAGAAAAAAGCAGGTGGTTCATTTGAAGTAATGGTCGGTTATGAATTTGACTATAAAACGAAACGAACGGTCACACCTCGATATTTCTAACCGGTTAATGATTGATTAAGTATTGAGTTTTATCTATATAAATTTTCTGCTACCGATATTTATCCCCTCCGGGGCGATTATCTAATCAGTTAAATAAATTTAAAACTCAATACTTTAATTCAAAATTGGTATGATTTTTTATACTAATAAAGAGTGCAATTTATTTTATAAAAAACTGATTGTCAAATTCTTATAGATATTTATTTGTAAAAATTGTTTTATTATTCATATTCACTTTGTATAATTTTTGAAATTTTAACTTGCTATGATGAAATTTAAAAACTTTTACCTACTAGCCATGGTACTTGTTTGTTTTACGAGTACTCTTGAAGCTCAAACAGGGAAGCTTGAAAAAGCTAAACGCTTTATGAAAGAGCTTAACTACCAAGGAGCGATTGAGTTATTGACTCAAGTCAACTCCAATAAAGATAACGCCGAAGCAAAAATCAACCTCGCTGAGTGTTATCGCAAAGTCAGCGATTCTGAAAATGCAGAATTCGTTTACGGTCAAGTCGTGCGGATGCCCGAAGCGCAGCCTATTCACTATCTTTATTATGGTGAAATGCTCCAGCGCAATGGCAAATGCGATTTGGCTAAAGAATGGTATGTAAAATTCAACCAAGCCGTTCCTGAAGATATTCGCGGACAATACATGAGCAAGGCTTGTGATTACGAACAAGAGCTGAAAACCAAAGGCGAAGCCATTTATGACGTCAAAAGGGCTACTTTCAACTCGCAATACGACGATTTTGGTTCTGCTTTTTATAAAGACGGTATCATCTTCGCATCTGAACGCGATAAAGGTATTGCCATCAAAAGGGATCATAGCTGGACTGGACAACCTTTCCTCGATCTCTACTTCGTGCCTATCAAAGGCTGTGGTACAGAAGTGACTTATGGTCGCCCTGAACCATTCTCTAATGACGTCAAGTCAAAATATCACGATGCTGCTTGCACTTTTTCTAAAGATCAATCTCAGATGTTCTTTACTCGTAATAATTACAGCAAGGGCAAAGCGGGTGTTGATGAAGATGGTGTAATGAAATTAAAAATTTACCATGTAAAGAAAAATGGTAAAGAAGGATGGGGTACTGAAGAAGGACTACCATTCAATAGCGACGAATACTCATGTGCTCACCCTTCTTTAAATGAAGATGGTACAAAATTATATTTCTCATCTGATATGCCAGGCGGTTTTGGAGGCATGGATTTATATGTTACCGAGCTTGAAAACGGTAAATGGGGTCCACCTATCAACCTCGGACAAGGTGTGAATACTGAGGGGCATGAGCTTTTCCCTTTTCTCCACAAAACCGGTCGCCTTTATTTTGCTTCTGATGGGCATTTAGGTTTAGGCGGTATGGACATTCTTTATGTTGATGATAAAGGTAATGGTCAATGGGCTCCACCTGAAAACGTGGGCGCACCAATCAACTCAAAAGACGATGATTTTTCCCTTAGCCTTAATGACGACGGCACATGTGGTTTCTTCTCCTCTGACCGTCAAGGAGGCTCTGGTCGTGACGATATTTATAGCTTTACTAAAAAAGCTTTACCTATAAAAATATATGTTTATGATGCTGTAACATTAGCCGCTATCGAAGGCGCTACTGTTGTGGCAGATTCTTTAAAGAAAACCATGAAGACCGGCAAAGACGGTAGAACAATGGTTGAAATGAAATTCAATTCTTGTAGCGATTTTGCAGCGTCTATGGAAGGTTATGAGCCGCTCACTAAGCAAGGTTGCGTAAAAGATGCTTCAAGTGCAGATAATACAGTTGTTGAAATTCCTTTGCAAAAATTGATGAAACACACGGTTGAAGGCGTTGTTTTTGATTTGGCTTCAGGTCAGCCTTTATCAAGTGCTACGGTTCAATTGATTGGTGGAAAAGATTCAATCAAAAGCGTAGTAACAGATGGCTCAGGTCGTTACAGTTTCCCGCTTGATAAAGAATATTGCTACAAACTGAGGGGTGAAAAAGATAAATATTTAGCTGTTGTAACGCCTGATACAGTTTGTACCATAGGTTTGAAAGAGAATAAAAATTACCTTGTTAATTTGAATCTTCAACCGACTACTGCTTCGCCAGCTCTTGTTGATGTACCTTCTAACAAAATTGACGAAGGTACCAGACAAACGAAAAAAGAAGTGCCTACAAAAAATAAGAAAGGTAAATATGCAGTAGATGGTCGCATTGCTGAAGGAAATTATGACGGTGTTACCTACAAAAATGGTGTAATTGTCAATGACCCCAAAAGTTCCGCTTTTGTACCGTCAGATACAAAATATACGGTTGATACCAATGCAGTTGCCTATTTGTTGCACATTTATTACGATTTTGACCAAGCATTTTTACGTTCAGAATCAAAACCTGAGTTAGAAAAGTTATTAGGTTTGATGAAAAACAATCCTAACTACATCATAGAAATTGCGTCTCACACGGATGCTCGTGGCTCTACTTCTTACAATACTCGTTTGTCTCAGCGTCGTGCTGATGCAGTTGTAAAATGGTTAGTTGAGAATGGAATCGAACGCGATCGTTTAGTACCAAGAGGCTACGGTGAGGTAATAACTACTAATAATTGTAAAGACCTTATCCAGTGCGATGAAAAAGAACATCAAATGAACCGTCGTACAGAGTTCCGCGTATTGGGTTGTAAAGATTGTGTGGATAAAGATAAAAAAGAAATATCTAAGCCTAATCCTAATGCAAAAGTGGATAAATGTCATGGCTGTCCATTCTAATATCAAGTATTAAAAGTAATAAAGATTCATAATGCAATCTTTATCACACTTTGAAACTATAATTTTTTGGCTAGAGTAAAAGTGAATATATATTTTGAGTGACTGTTGAAAAACAGTCACTCTTTTTCGTTTTAATTCATTTTCCTTCCAATTCATCTACATATTGCACATCACCAAGCCTAAATTTCAAAGGCATTTTTTTATTTAAGCCCATTTTATATTCTATTTTACAAAAGAAAGGCATCGTTTCTACTGAAAATTTGTAGCAAGAAGCATTGATATTTGCAGGTGGTGCTTTTCGCAAGGTGGTGGGATTTGTCGCTATAAGTCGTTGATTTTGAAGGGTTTGAGAATATTTTTTATTTAAAAGCAAAGAGAATTTATTTGGCGATTTATTAGGTAAAAGTCCCATCTGAGCTTTTATTTCAGAAGAAAATAGAACACTCATGAGGAATAATATTGAAACACTTTGAGCAATTTTCATTTTAATATGCATTTAATTAATACAAATCTAATCATTTTTCTAATAATGCGAATAATGGGTAGTAATAACCGCAAAGCGGTTGAATGTATGAAAAATCCTTTTATTAACTATTTTACATTCAACTGCTTCGCAGTTATATTCATTATCTCTTGCTATACACCCCCGATTGCATCGAGGGTTATTCACATTCAATCACTCCGTGATTACCTGCCTGCACTTTGATTCTATCTTTTACAAATGAAATCATGTTCTATCACAGCATTATCACGCTTCTAAAAATCAGTTTTTCATAAAAAAGAGCCGCGATACTG